>JASJDR010000276.1 GCA_030065615.1 Xenococcus sp. MO_188.B8
GGCGTTGCTGATTTAAAACATGAATTAAATAGTAATACTAATATGGCTCTTGGTTTTTGGCTCTTGGCTATTAGCTTTTTGAGAACATATTACAGAAGATGATAAATTTGCTTTTCATAGCTTGATTCAGCAACGCCATTGGCTTAAGTAAGAAAAACTAGTAGGAAAAATATAAGAGTTAGAGGTATTTTTTAGCCCAATCATTTGACCGCGGAATGTGGTCAGCGCAGGCTCCGTCGTCTCTTGGTGCGCGACGCGAAGCTAGTCCTTTAGGGCGTTCCCTAGGTCGGGGAACCCGACCGGGGTCGCACCGCTTTTACGGCGGTGTAACGGTGACTTGTTGTCGAATTTAGCGAACATAAGACTTGGCAAAAAAATTAAAGTAATGGAGAGGAAAAGGGGTTAGGGACCTAGGGGAAAATACTCCTCATCCTTCATCCCTCCTCCTTAGTCCCGATATTGAAATATTAGAATCCTTCAATTACGGGATGGAAGAAGAAAGCCAATCCTAATATGGTGTAAGTAGCTAATAATAAGCTTCCTTCTAGCCAGTTGGATTCTCCATCAGAACTTACAGAATTAGCAATTAACACAGCTACAATCACTGCAACTAATTCAAAAGGATTAAAATTTAAATCCATTGGCTGCCCCATGAACCAGCCGCCAATCACTAGCACCGGAGCGACAAAGAGGGCGATTTGCATACTCGAACCCATAGCAACAGAAACAGATAAATCCATTTTGTTTTTCAAAGCGACAGTTACCGCAGTAGCATGTTCTGCTGCGTTACCAATAATGGGCAATAAAATTACCCCAGTAAATAATGCAGTCAAACCTAATTCTGAGGTAGCTACTTCTAAAGAATCAACTAATAGTTCCGATTCTACTGCTACTCCAATGGTAACGATCAAGAGGACGCCAATCCAAAATGGTAAATTAACTTTTTCGGCTGCTTCTGCGGTTTCTCCCTCTACTTCTAGATCTGCTTCCCCAACATCATAAAGATAGGAGTGAGTTTTCATAGAAAATATCAGAGTTAGACAATAAATAATAATTAATACCACTGCCACTGTTACCGAGAGGGTTTGCAGCGTAATTTCACCAATGCCAGAAGACGTATACTCTACTGCTGTAGGCAATAAAATCGCAATTACTGCCAAATTCATAATAGAAGCATTCATGCGTGCCGCACCAGATTGAAAAATCTGCTCTTTATAGCGTAATCCGCCTAAGAACATGGAAAAACCCATGACTAACAGCAGGTTACTAATGATCGAACCAGTAATGGTTGCTTTAACTACGGTGATTAATCCCCCTTTAAGGGCCACAAAAGCTAAAATTAGTTCCGTAGCATTGCCAAAAGTTGCATTGAGCAAGCCTCCTAAGTTTGGTCCCACAACTACTGCAATTTCTTCTGTAGCTTCACCCATGTAGGCGGCTAAAGGGACAATTCCGATACCTGCGGTAATAAATACTATACTCTCTCCCCATTCAAGGAAATGGGCTGCGATCGAAACTGGGATAAATAGAAGTAATCCCAGAAAAATTGTATTTTTGTTAAGCATTTGCAACTAGTTTTTTTTGTGTGTTTGCGGTGCAACTGCGCTTATTGTAATAGAGAAGATTTTTATGTCAACATACCCTATTTATAGCTAATTTTTGGTATATCAAGAATTTGGTGCTATGGTTATGCGATGGCAAACTAGGTTAAAAATCTTCTTAATTTTAAAAAATACATTTAAACTTTTATGTTTCTGTTCCTAAATTTCTTGCCGTCAGAGGCGATTGCAACGCCCCCAGTCCCAGAGATTGTATCTAGTATCAGTCATCAAGACGCAAGAGTTGATTTAATCGCTCAAGCCAGAGAAAGCGAGCCCGAAGAAAGCCGCTTCGGGGAACGCGAAACTTTGGAAATTGAGATTCCGCCCGAAGAGCCCACAGGAGACACAGTGGTTCCCATTGAGAAAGTAGAGGTCGTAGAAGTAGTTGCTGATCGCCAGGAGTATGATGAAGCTAAAGGGGTGATTACAGCATCAGGTAATGTGGTGCTCCGTTATTCCCAGGCTGTGTTAACTAGCGATCGCCTGCAGGTGAATTTGAACGATCGCCTGGTAGTTGCGGAAGGAAATGTGGTTCTCGTTAGAGGAGAACAGATTTTAGAAGGAAAAAAGTTTGAATATTATTTAGTTCAAGATCGCGGAGTTATTCTCAATGCGGAAGGACAAATAGATCGGGCAACTTTAGACAGAGATTTATCGCCCCAATTGCCAGAAGATGATACGCTGAACGATCTTTCATTAAGCGATCGCTTAACAGCTAATCAACCAATTACTGATGTTACAGGGCAATCTGACATTGAGTTTTCTATCGGCAGCAGTCGAGATTATAAAATTTTAGATAGACAAAATATTAAGGAAGGTTCGGGAACAATTAATCGGGTTCGTTTCGAAGCGGAGAGGATAGAATTTGAACCCAATAGTTGGCAAGCGACAAATCTTAGCCTAACTAACGATCCTTTCTCTCCTCCAGAATTAGAATTGCGAGCTAATACTGCTAATTTTCAGCAAACTGCACCTTTGGTCAGTAAGTTAACCACTACTAAGTCTCGGGTTGTAATCGATAACGGTATTTCTTTGCCTTTGCTCAGAAATTCTTTTGTATTCGATGGTCGCTCCCGGAATCCAGGATTATTTAGCCTTGGTTTTGATGGCGATGAAAGAGGTGGTTTGTATATAGAGCGAACCTTTGACCTTATTCAGCGAGAGCAAACAACATGGACTGTTACCCCTCAATATTTTATTCAAAGAGCTTTATTCCCCAGAGCTTTTGACTTTAATCAAGGAGAAGATAGCGGCATCATTGATCCGGCGGTATTTGGTTTACTAAGTAATTTTAGTACCGATTTTTCCAAAAGATCTAGCATTGATGCTAGATTATCTATGAATGGGTTTAACGATCCCATAGAAGACAAGATTCGTGCCAAGCTAGCAGCCAGACAATTAATTGGGAATCTTAATAACCCCTATAATTTGAGTTTAGAATACAATTTCCGCGAAAGATTATTCAATGGCTCTTTGGGGTTCCAAACTGTTTATAGTAGTGTGGGAGGAATTTTTACCTCACCCAATCTTATCCTCGGAAAAACAGGAATTAGTCTCGCATTTCAAGGCTCACTCCAAAATATTAATGCCGATACCGATAGAGCCGATTTACTAGAAGTAAATCGTGATAATGATAGAATCAATCTCACCCGTCTTCAAGGAGCATTATTTTTAAATAAAGGCTTTCGTTTATGGCAAGGAAAAGCCTTGCCGGCAACTCGCGATCAAGCTTTGCGTTATTCTCCAGTACCTGTTGTGCCTTTTTTACAACTAAATGCCGGAATTAGTGGGGTTACTAGTTTTTATAGCAACAATGACAGTCAAAATTCTTTACGTGGCAGTATTGGAATTCAAGGTCAATTTGGCAATTTTTCCCGCTCCTGGTTTGACTATACAGGATTCAATGCTACCTATTCAATAGGCACCAACGTCAATGAATCTCCATTCCTCTTTGATCGTGATGTCGATCGGCAAACTATCGCCTTGGGAATCACACAACAAATATATGGACCTATTCGATTAGGAGTCCAAAACTCCTTTAATCTTGATAATAGCAACAGTATTAGTACCGATTACATTATAGAATACAGTAGACGAACTCATAATATAACTCTACGTTATAATCCTGAGTTGGAAATAGGCTCTTTTAGTTTTCGGATTAATGATTTTAATTGGCGCGGTAATGCTGAACCTTTTAAACGTAATAATATTAGACCTGTCACCCAAGGAGTTAGTAGGTAATTAATAATTAGTGGCTATGGCTAAAATGGTTTATTTTCTCCGTTTTTTAGGTTGTTTCAATTGGTACATTTTACGAAAAACTGTTGTCTCTACAATTGACAAGCGATTAAATGGTTTGTCTTCAGAAATGGCTTTTAACGCCATGTTAGGTTTATTTCCAGCAATCATTACAGTTTTGACCGCAATTAGTTTATTTGAACCTTCTTTCAAAGCAACTCTGGGAGAATTAGCAATTCACTTTGAAGGAATTTTACCCGCCCAAGTTTGGAATTTACTTTTAAATTTCACAGAAGACGCTACTCTGAATCAAGGTAAAAGTTGGTTTTCTCTAAGCTTTATTACAGCGATTTGGATTATTTCTAGTGTTATTGGCTCGGCTATTAATGCTCTTGATAATATTCATCAGATACCAAAACATAAAAGAAGACATTTTTGGCTTAATAAACTAATTGCCATTTTATTGACTTTTGGCACTATGATTCTATGGATCTCTGCTAATTTTCTTTTGTTGATCGGTGATTTTTTATTGCGATTTGCCCTTGAGCAAAATTGGGGGGAATTATTGTCTATTACCTGGGAAATTTTTAGTGTTATTGTGATATTTACTATCTTTTCCTCTGCTTTATACATTATTTATCGGTTACAAAAAATTAGTACTAGACGAGATCTAAAAAGACAAAATACTGTTATGGGTTTAGTAATTATTAGCAGTGCTTTTTTGATTCAATTAGTCTATAGTTTGTTTGTTTTTGTCCAAACTTTAATTATTAATGTCAATCTAGAACAAAAAGTCAGTTCCTTTTTGGTTAATATTTGGCGGTTACTGAGTTTCCCCATCGCTTTGGGGATAGTTGCGATCGCTTTTGCCTTTATTTATCAATTTGGTACTAGCATTAGAGCCAAGGGAATTCCCCTGATACCTGGAGCAGTCTTAGCAGCGATTTCTTGGGCTATTGTTTCGGTTGTGTTCCGTTACTATGTTTTCTACGCGGGAATGTATAACAAAATCTATGGCGCTTTAGGAACTGTTATCATTTTAATGTTATGGCTCTATCTCAGTTCTTTCGTCATGCTCTTAGGAGAACAATTGAATGTCATTGTCGGCGAGGCGCTACAGCATAGACAATTTGAAAAATATAGGATTAAGCAGTCAGAACTCTAAATATTCTGCAGATATGTTTATTTTGTCAAGCAAAGACAATATAATAAAATAAAAAAAGTAAAAAATGTAGTCTAGTGATCTAGAAATCACAGATAGCAAAATGTTATACATATAAAATAATAGTAATAGACTCGCAATCTCTTGAGACTCAAGAAAGAAATAGCAAAACCGAAATAGCAGAAAAACCCCCACTCAAATTCTTGACTTTTGACCAAATTATGACTAAAACTTCTAGACGCTCTCTGTTCCGACCATTAAAGGCCAAAAAGTATCTCGGAATGGTGATCGCTACAACAACCCTCATAATATCCTCCACTGGCTCGGCTGTTAAAGCTACCCTAGAAGATAGTCCCAAAACCATTGTTGATGAAGTTTGGCAAATTGTACACAATGAATTCGTCGATCAGGAATTTAATCGCGTCAACTGGCTACAAAAACGGCAAGAGCTTTTAAACAAAAACTATACGAGTAATGAACAGGCTTATCAAGCGATACGCGAATCCCTCAAAGAGTTAGGAGATCCTTATACGCGGTTTCTTGATCCCCGAAAATTTGAAGAACTTACTAGTCAAACCTCTGGAGAGCTATCAGGTATTGGAATTCGCCTGACCATACAAGAAAGTACTAGTGAAATTACCGTAGTAGAGCCTTTAGCAGATTCCCCAGCAGCTCAAGCAGGAATTAAGCCCGGAGATAAGATCTTAAGCATTAATGGCAAACCCACCTCTTTGATGAGTCTCGATCAAGCTTCAGAAGAAATTAGAGGAGAAGTTGGCACGCAAGTAAGTCTCAAAATCGCTCGTTCAGGGAATTCCACCTTTGATGTTACGCTTACTAGGAGTCAAATAGAATTACCTTCCGTCAACTACAGCATTGGTAAAGACGGTCCAACCAAAGTTGGCTATATTAAACTAGATGAATTTAGCTCCCACGCTGCAGAACAGATGCAAGAGGCGATAGAAGATCTTGATCAGCAGAAAGTATCAGGTTACGTCTTAGATTTACGCGGTAATCCTGGGGGTTTACTTTTCGCTAGTGTTGAAATCGCTCGGATGTGGTTAGAAGAGGGTGCAATTGTTTCTACTAAAGATCGCAAAGGGAGTGATCAAAAGTTTTTTGCTAATGGAAAAGCTTTAACTGATCTTCCTCTAGTAATCCTAGTAGACCGCTATTCTGCTAGTGCTAGTGAAATTTTAGCAGGAGCATTGAAGGAAAATAATCGCGCCACCATAGTCGGTACCAGAACTTATGGCAAAGGAACAGTACAGTCAGTTCATTCTTTGTCTGATGGTTCAGGATTAGCCGTAACTATAGCTCAATATTATCCTCCTAGTGGTATGGATATTAATTTTCAAGGCATTGCTCCAGATATTGAGGTTGACTTGACCACAGAACAACAAATGGCTTTCAATGTTAATCCTGCATTATTTGGCACTGCTGCTGATCCGCAATATCTTAAAGCAATTCAAGTATTGAAAAATCTCTCATTAGGTCAGGTTGAGCAACCAGTAAATTCTGCCATAATTCGTTAAGATCTAGTGTTGCTAACATAATCTGAAGACAAATTATTTCTTTAGTGCAGAGGCTTAGAACTTGCGCGTCTCCCGGCATACTTTGCCTCTCTTGGTCAGTACTGGTAAGGGAGGAGCATTTTGCGGTCAGGTTCTCTTCGTTCAACGCCAGAAATTGAATTGTTATCCCATATTCCGGCACCGTTTCTTTCGTTGATTGAGTGTGCAAGACTGCGAAGTTTTCGCCAATTTCAATCACGCTGTTAAAAATCCGCAGGTTTGCTCTTAAAATTGGACGTTTCTCTTTGTGTCTATAATTTTCAACCTAAAACCTAATTCAAGATTAAATTCATAGCTTCAGTGCTGATATAGATGTTAGCTTGGGAACAATAATCAACATAAGCTAGCAGTACATTAATTTTTATGCCCACATCCAATTTAGAAGCCAAACAAGAACCCGCTATTTCTGTACAAGCTATTGAGGAAATAGGACTCACCATTGCGGCTAAGGGCCTAAATCCTACCATGATGAGTCAAGATTTTTTGACCATGAGTGGTATTATCCCCAAAGATTGGGAACTTGCACAGCAACCAGTTTTAAATCCCAATATGGCTCAATTAAGCTTTAAGAAAGGTATTAATATTAATGCTCAACCCAATACAGTTACTATTATTGAATCGATTGCTCAAAAAAAATTAGAAGAAGTTGTCGCCAGTGAAATAGCGACAAAACTCGTAGCACAATTACCCTATGGTGAATATCTAGGTTATAGCTTTAGTTCTAAAATGTTATTACCTTTTCCTGAAAATCCGCAACAAGTTCGTAATTATATTACAGGAAATCTTTTGGCTTCAGGGTCCTGGAAACAAATCGGCAAAGCACCTGTACAAGCAGGAATTAATCTGATTTATTCTCTAGATCATTGCCAATTGAATATTAGTATTACTGAAGCAAGATTACAGCAACCGTCAAAACCACCGATGATGGCAATCCTATTTTCTGGTGCTTTTAATTACAATCTCACTAATATTGAAGACTATAAAGAAAGAATTTCTAGTTTAAATAAAGCAATTAGTTCTTGGGGAAATGATTTTACTCAGTTTCGGGAAATCATTACTCAAAAATTCTTGAACTCATCTGCGGCAACAGAAGCTCAACCGAGCGAAGAAACAAATCTCTTCCCTATGGGAGATACTTTATAAGTTGGTAAAAAACAATTATAATAGGAAAGCTCTTTTCTTATTTTTAGATTAATATGGCTGTTCCTAAGAAGAAAACCTCTAAATCAAAACGCAATAGTCGTAAGGCTCACTGGAAGCGTAAAGCTGCTTTAGAAGCGCAGAAAGCATTATCTTTAGGCAAATCAGTTTTAAGCGGACGTTCTAATAGTTTCGTTTATCCTCAAGATGAAGATGAAGACGAAGATGAGTAAGTAAATCTTTTTAAGTCAATTCTAAAAAACTAGCTGACTTTTCGGATTTTAGGTTGGCTAGTTTTTTGGTATTTAGTATAACGACAATTATAGGGGAAAAACATCGGAGTTTGCCTATTTTAAAGAAGAAGTCGAAAAAACACTACAAGATACAGAGTGCACAAAAGCGATAGCCGTATTAGATAAACTGCTCGGGTCAACTAAAAATAAACGCACCCTTAGAAACGCGGCTTACAACTTAGAGAGAATCGGCATAGGTAATGAAGCAGCGATCGCAGCATTAGTGAAACTGCTCGGGTCAACTCATGATGAATCCACCCGCAGGCAAGTGGCTGAGAGCTTAGGGAAAATAGGCACGGACAATAAAGAAGCGATCGCAGCATTAGTGGAACTGCTCGGGTCAACTCATGATGAATCCACCCGCAGGCAAGTGGCTGAGAGCTTAGGGAAAATAGGCACGGACAACAAAGAAGTGATCGCAGCATTAGTGAAACTGCTCAGGTCAACTCATGATGAATCCACCCGCAGGCAAGTGGCTGAGAGCTTAGGGCGAATAGGTAAGGGTAAGGAAATAGTGATCGCTGCACTAGTGAAACTGCTCAGGTCAACTCATGATGAATCCATCCGTGGGCAAGCGGCTAAGAGCTTAGGGAAAATAGGTATGGGCAATGAAACAGCAAGCATGGCATTAGTGGAATTGCTTGAGTCAACTCATAATAAATTCACCTGTAGAAAAGTAGTTAAGAGCCTAGGGCGAATAGGCAAAGACAATAAAGAAGCGATCGCGGCATTAGTGAAACTGCTCGTGTCAACTCATGATGAATCCACCCGCAGGCAAGTGGCTGAGAGCTTAGGTGATTTCTGGTAAAGAATATACCATTGACGTAGGGGCTCATCGCGATGAGCCCCTACAGGTGTCTGATAAATCTGATCAAAACTTGGTAAAAATATTTCTAGAAATCACCTTAGGGCTAATAGGGATGGGCAATGAAGCAGCAAGCACGGCATTAGTAAAACTGCTTGGATCAACTAAAAATGAACGCATCCGCAGCTTAACAGTTGAGAGCTTGGAGAAAATAGGCATGAACAATAAAGAAGCGAGCATGGCGTTATTGGAACTGCTCGGATCAACTAAAAATAACTTAACTCGACTGTTGTGATTTGCTAAAGCCATTTCCGAATGAGACATTCAGTGTGGTTCAATAAACTCTAAGATCTTTACTTGTGAGCAGAGAGTAATGCAACTGCCGATAGTGAAACCAGCCCCAATTGTTCAGGCT
>JASJDR010000277.1 GCA_030065615.1 Xenococcus sp. MO_188.B8
AACCCTATCTATCGTCATCAGAATCATCAGTGGATGATTTCATCAAATGGCGCAGAGAAGAAGCCCAACAAGAAGAGCAAGAACTAGAACAGGGTGAGATGTCTTAAATGTCAGCAATAGTTTTTGACAGCTCAGTTGTCATTGCCATCCTCAAGCAAGAACAGGGCTTCTCGACTGCAGAAAAATCCTTGAGCGATGCCCTGATTTCTACAGTCAATTTGGCAGAAGTTGCCACCTATCTTGCCAGAAACTCTGTTCCTAGCAATACGATTCAAGAGGTTTTGGCTAGTTTTCCTATACAAGTTGTGCCCTTTGATGAATCTCTGGCTATCCAAACGGGATGCCTTTACCCCTCATGTAAGCATCTGGGATTATCTTTAGGTGACCGAGCTTGTTTAGCTTTGGCTATCAGTAGAAAACTGCCTGTGCTGACGGCAGATCAGGTTTGGTCGAAACTGAATCTGAGAATTCCGATTCAAGTTCTTCGTTAGAGCTACTCATCTTAATCACGGTTATTTGTTCACTTGAACCATTGATGAGATAGTAACGAGATTTTCAAGACTCACTAAACATTTGCTGATCGCACCAGTCTAAAACTCGATTCCACGCCCAAAGGGCGATCTTGGTAGGAATTTCTGATAGGTTAAATTAGATACTAATGCTAAATCTGCTTTGATCACATGTTCTCTCAAGGAAATTATCGCTGTGGGCACCCATTTAGGAGGCAAAACGGAAACTTTTTGGGTTAGCTCTGTCGGCGGGAAGCCCCGCTCCTTATACGCAGGATAGGAGTCGGGATGGAAGTCGACGCGATTAAGATTAATTATTGGAAAACTCTTATCGTAGTTGATATCTCATACTAAAATAAAGGTATGCTAACGATGAACTACACATATCGAATCTACCCAACCGCCAAACAGCAAGCACTGATGTTGGAATGGCTGGAGACGTGCCGACATTTTTATAACCGATGTTTGCGCGACCTTAAGGATTGGATTGCTTCGAAAAAATGTAGTTTGTATTCTTGCTCAATGATACGGGAATATATTATGTCTCCCGAGATTCCTTTTCCTAGTTATTTGGAACAGAAAAGACAGCTTACTCAATGGAAGAAAGAGAATCCATATTATCAGGAGGTTCATTCTCAAGTAACTCAGGATGTAGTTAAAAGACTGCATAATACTTGGGAAGCCTTTAAGAAGCGTGGTTTCAGATTCCCTCGTTACAAGAAATATGGTAGATATCAATCTTTCCTTTTCCCTCAGTTTAAGGAGAATCCCATCAAGGGAAACAGTATTAAACTGTCGAAGATTGGCGAAGTAGCGATTAACTGTCATCGACCTATTCCCGAAGGATTTAAGGTTAAGGGAGTCAGGATTGTAGCTAGAGCAAGAGGGACTATTTGGTATGCAGTAGTAACTATTTCTAGCGATGTCAATGTTCCCGACCCGATACCTTTTGGGCGAGGGATAGGAATAGATATAGGACTCGAATCTTTCTTGGTCACTAGTGACAACTTCCGAGTTGAACCGAGCTTGTTTTTCCAAGAACTCCAAAGTAGGCTTAAAGTGCTGCAACGGAGAGCATCTCGTAAAACAAAACGGTCGAAAAACTGGGAGAAAGCACAGCTTAAGGTTGCTAGGTTGCACCATCAAATCTCTAATACTCGCAAGAATTTTCACTTTCAAACTAGCCATCTCTTGTGCGATATGGCAGACATGATTTTTGTTGAGGACATCAACTTTAAAATGACTGCCAGAGGCTTTTTGGGTAAACAAATGCTCGATGGTGGTTTCGGTCAATTTCGCGACCTGTTGTCTTGGGTATGTTGGAAGCGTGGTAAATACTTTGCTCAAGTTAACCATAAATACACCAGTCAAATTTGTCCTGAATGTGGCACTTATACAGGTAAGAAAGAACTGTCTGAAAGAGTTCATGTCTGTGGCGAATGTGGATATCAAACTTCGAGAGATCATGCTAGTGGAAGAGTAATTCTTCAACGAGGATTGGAATCAGTAGTACCGATGGACTGTCGGGAAAGGAAACCGTCTGCTGAATGCGTACTGCCAGGGATAGCAATATCTAGGCAAGTGCAACGCAGAAAACTCTCAGCGTGAGTTGAGAAGCCAGCACCTTACCTGTTAGGGTAGGTGTCTGGAGAAGTCACCCTTCTGCATTCTGCCTTCATTTAGTCATTTTTTTAACAATACTAGCAATTTTCTGACTAGCTCCTCGATTACCTCGCACAGCAATTAAACGATCGCGTATTTGAGTTAATTCTTCAGGGTTTTCTAAATAATTAACAATCTTCTCAGCAATCTCTTTGGGGTCTAAATTACCGACTAACTCAGGGACAATTTCTGATTTTGCCCAAATATTTGGCCAAGCAAATAATCGTTTTTGCCTTAATACTAACCAATTAATTAATTTAGCAAAGACCGAACCAATTAAAGGTAAATTAGCTAAAATTCCTGGGATACCATCCCAAGATCTCATGGCATCTAATTGTTGAGTTGGTAATAATACGAGCATCGGGATTGCTAAAGAGCCTAATTCTGCGGTATTAGCACCTACTGTAGTGACACATAACTGACATTTTAGTAAAGAATTATAAGCAGGAAATTCTGTGAGTAGATCAACTTTTGTACCTCCAGAAGTCAATAAATAAGGTATTTCTTGTTCTGTATTAGTAGATATTAATTCACCGCTTACCCATCCCAACTTAGTTATTAAAGAATTCTGTTCAGGGTTAGCAAAGCTTCCTAAAGCATCTAATTCTAAAGTAGGAGCCACAGGGATGATAAATTTAATATTAGGTTTTAAAGTTTTTAAGTAATCTGCGATCGCCAAACACAAAGGAACACCTTGCATTAACTTTGCCGACTTCGAGCCAGGAAGGAACCCCACAACCAAATCTTCCCCACCTTCCTTATCTCCCTGATCTTCCTCATTTTCCCCGGCTCCCGAAGCTTCCAAGACAACATCTGCCATCAAATCCCCCACTACAGTAAACCTATGGTGAAACTGCTGCGGTACTTTGGCTATAACTTCAGGTTTCATGACCGCAAAATGATCTAGCCAACGATACCAACGAGCATCCCATTCTGCATAAACTACAGTGCGATAACCCAAACGCTTCCCAATCAATAAAGTAAAAAACTGATCGCCACCGAGAAAAATTACCACTCCTTGATTGTGCCAATCCCAATTATCCGCAGTCTTTCCCCATAAGAGAAATTGAGTAAAATACTCAGCATCTTGCACCCGATCCACTTCGGGATAACTTAACGCGATCGCCGCTTCTTTTCCTGTACTATGGGGACAAGGAGACAAAATCACAGAAATTCTTGTCTGTTCCTTGTCGCTGCCTAACTCTTGACGCAAAGCTTTGACCACAGGACGAACCCAAGTAGTTACTTCTCCAGGGCCATTACTCAATATAACAATATCAGTCATCAGTTATCAGTTATCAGTTATCACTTAATAGGCAACAGTAATATTTTATTACTCGTTACTTATTACTTATTACTCATTACTCATTACTCATTACTTAATTTTTCGTTTGATAAGTAAATTTTAAACTAGCCCAAGATTTAGTATTTAAAGCATAAACATTGCTATTCGGATCAATAATTTTTGAAGAAACGGCACTAGCGTCGTTTAAATCCTGTAAAATCCCTCGGACTATGCCTAAAGGATCAGAAATATTTAAAATATGGGGGCGACTTAATGTGGCCGTGGGTATTTGTGAAATTAACTTTAGAGTATTGCTAAAAGGTTTAGTGGCTAAAATAACATACATTTTGATAATTCCTTGTGACGAAGAAATATCCCATTCCCAAGAATCTGTGGCTTGAGGAACAATTACTTGAGAATTAGCTGCGATCGCGATATCCTTGAGGTTAACTAATTTTCCTTCCTCGTCAATATCTTTGGGGATATAAGGCGCAACCAGATTATTTTTAGTATTGACTTCTAAGATCATGGCATAGAGAAGGCGATCGCTATTATTTTTGAGATGCAATTGAATCTTAGAGTCGGCAATTAACACGGGAATATCGACAGCTGTTGTCAGGGATTTTGTAGACTGAGATACTTGAGAAGTTTTACGAAATAATTGGCTTGAGCTTTCTAATCTAACTTCGATAGGTAACCGAGAAGAAGCTTCATTCACAATCAGTTCTAGCCATTTCTCCGCTAATAAATTGGTAAATTGAGATTCCAAGCGACTAATTGCTGACTTGATTGCTTCATTAGTATCTCCAACGGTTTTAGGGATGACCGTTCCCGCAACAGTTAATAAGCCATAACCTGTATCAAGATCAGTTTGTTTGGCGAGCTGGGTTTCCCGACCTGGGGAACCTTCATTAGAGGTCAAGCGCCCGAGTTGGACTTTACTGAGAAGACAATCTACATTTTGGCCTTCTGCTACTACCGCTGAGGTAACCGTATTTACGATAGATAAAGCACTAGTAGCATCAACTCTTTCGATTCTTTCTAAATTATCTAAACCAATGATTAGACCTAAATCCTGAGGTAAAATCCGAATTGCTTCTTGGACTGTTTGTCCTACCTGAATTTTAGGTGCTGCTGCTGTAGATAGGATAAGTTGCGTTTTGGCTTTGAGACCTTCACGGGATAATATTTGCAGTAAATTTTTCTGTTCCCAATTTCCCGATTCACTAGTTAAGGAAAAACAAGAATGATCTCCGTAACAATCAATGAGCCTCAAAGGAATCCCCATCAGTCGCAGATAAACAGTTTTATCATCGATAGCGGAAACAAATCCATCGGCGCCCATAGAACATTGGATTGTCGTATGGTAGGTCAAAGTAGTTGGAGAAACTTTACCTTGAATAGTTGGTTGTTGTAGATCATCGGTGATGGTAGCAACAGTTTCCCCACTGCGTTGTAAGACAGTCAGAACCTTAGTTTTCGGCGTAGTTTGCCATAGATGTTGAGTTAGAGCATAGGTGAACAAACCAGCAGTAAAACCATTCCAGGCTTTTTCTACCGCGATCTGATCTTGACTCGCAGCAGCCAATAACACTTCAGAACTAGGAAGCGCTTTGAAACCACCTTGTAATCCTCCTGTCGCCAATTTTATTTTGAGAAATTCTTGAAATGCTAATCCTTCCGGATTGGGATTTTCTCCAGTTAAATTACAAGATCTTATTTTCAGATTTCCTTGCCAAAAACTTTCTTGGGGACTAAAACTAGCATCTAAGACTATCGTAACATTTTCCGTAGGAAGCGATCGCCCTAAATAGATTAAAGTATCTTTAAGCAACTCATTACTAGCCGGTTCTCCTTTCGTCGGAATAATCCCATCGATAGGAACTAAACCATCTACTAAAAGATATGATTCTTCCTCTAATGCAGAGTTGATCGTTACGGCTTGAGTAGTAGCAGGAATTTTAACCTGACCACCATAACCACTAAAATGAAAAACTACGACATCACCAGGTTGCACCTGCGCCACCAGATGCTCCAAGAATGCAGATTCGATATTTTCTCTAGTAGCTTGAAGATTCGTTAAGGTGAGAATATCTTCAGCATTAAATCCAAAACGTTGAATTAACAGTTCTTTTTGTAATTCCACATCTGTTAAACAACCAGCTAAGCTTTCACTTTGAGGATATTTATCAACTCCAACCAAGAGAGCCAGTTTGCGGTTAGTAGGCGCAGCTAAGGTTTGCACATAGGGTTTTAGCCAAGGTGCCAGTTTCTCACTGCTGCCTATGAGAGAAATTCCTACTTCAGATACTCCTACGGAAAATAAGGCTAATCCAGCCTTTTGCAAAAAAGTTCGGCGATTAAGTCCCATTTTGTGATAATGACTTTGAGCTATTAGCTATCAGATTACCAGGAATAGAGTCTAGATGGTTGACCTGAAAGGAAAAGTTATCTAGTTAAGGAACCAAGAACCAGCAGAAGTCAAAAGTCAAAAAACCCTCCTTAGTCTAAGGAGGGAAACAAAAAACTGGATCAGAAAACTTCTGCTTTCTGCCCTCTGCCTTTGTTTAATTTTAGGAGTCGATTTTCATTGCTTTTGCTAACTCTGCTGCAACCTTAGGACGAGAGAATTGGGCAGGAGGAATCTCACCCTTGCGTAACATAGCTCGAACTTTAGTTCCAGATAAGTGAATGCGCTCTTCTTTAGTCGCAGGACTAGTTTTAGAAGTAGCCATTTGCTCAGTCAGGGTGCAGTAGAAAGCATGTTCAAATTTCAGAGGAATAATACCTAATTCCCCAGGTTTAAACTCTTCAAAAATATGTTGTGCGTCATAGGTACCGTAATAGTCACCAACCCCAGCATGATCACGACCAACGATAAAGTGAGTACAACCATAGTTTCTCCGAATTAAGGCGTGGAAAATAGCTTCCCTAGGCCCTGCATAGCGCATTGCAGAAGGATTGATCGCTAAAACTACCCGATCTTTAGGAAAATAATTTTCCATCATGATTTCATAGCAACGCATCCGCACATCAGCCGGGATATCATCACTTTTCGTGGCACCAACTAAAGGATGCAAGAATAAACCATCAACGATTTCTAAAGCACATTTAATAATATATTCGTGAGCGCGGTGAATAGGATTACGAGTTTGGAAGCCTACTACTGTTTTCCAGCCTTTCTCTCTGAAAGTAGCTCTAGATACAGCAGGGTCGATTTGATAGTTAGGAAATAGAGGGTGAGGAAATCTTTCTAATAACCACACTGGGCCTGCTAAGTTAACATTACCTTGTTCGTAAACTACTTTTACACCAGGATGCTGATCTTCCTCTGTACGATAAATGTTTTTCGCCTCGTGTTTTTTGTCGTAGGTATATTTTTCGGTTAACTCTAATACCCCAACAAATTTACCATCAGCATCATCCAAACGGATTAAAGACCCTTCTTTAAGGGGTGCAGCTACTTCCTCACTAACAGAAAGAGTTACTGGAATCGCCCAAGCAGCACCATTGGCCATATGCATCTCATTGACTACTCCTAGATAGTCTTGTTGATTCATAAAACCACTAATAGGACTAAAACCACCAATAGCTATCATGACCAAATCAGAAGTCGCTCTTTTATCTAGTTGGACCCTGGGCAAAGAGTCTGCTTGAGCTAAAAATTCTGCTTTTTGTTCTGGGGCAGCAATACGATCAATTAACGTGCCACCGTGAGGTGCAATTGTATCTTTAGTTTGACTCATAATCTATTTATTTTAATCTCAACTTTTGAGCATCGATTTTAACAAACAATTTCAATAATTGATGTTTTTCTGTAATTATCAATGTAATGTTTTTCTTACAATTGATCCCTACAAATGGATGTTAACTTATGTTAAGTAAAACATATTTCTGTACCAATGAAACTTATTTCTTGTATTAAACTTTTTTTAACTATTTGTATATCTTTACTTATTTTTGGCAATTTTGCCCCAACAGCTTTAGCGTTAGGTGGACCTCAGCCGACCTTAAATGAAACGGCACCCGAATTTACTCTGCCGACAAATGTGGGAGATGGGACCATTTCTTTGAGCGATTATCGAGGTCAATGGGTTGTTTTGTATTTTTATCCCCAGGATTTTACTTCTGGTTGCACCATAGAAGCCCGTCGTTTTCAGCAAGATTTACCTAAATACCTGGAGAGAAATATTCAGATTTTGGGAGTAAGTGTTGATGATGTCGATTCCCATCGAGAGTTTTGTGATGCTGAAGGTTTGAGGTTTCCTCTGTTAGCAGATACTGATGGTTCAGTGAGCAAAGCCTATGGCTCATGGTTTGGTATTGGTTCTTTACGTCATACCTATTTAATTGATCCTGATGGTATTTTGCGTAGGATATTTTTGGGCGTTAATCCGAATCGTCACAGTCAAGAAGTGTTGGCTAGTTTAGATCAATTGATAATTAAAAATTAAAAATTGTTTAATTTAGTCTCAAATCAGAGTGTTAATCCTCTTCATTTCAGGGAGAGGTATTTTTTTTTCTTGATATTTCTTTTAGTAAATAAGTCTTGATCAAAGAATATCAGCACAGCTGGCACTACGCGATCGCTTTTTTTAGCGTGATAAAATCGGAAGAACCATTCAGTAAACCCCTAAATGATACATATAAGAGTATTAATTATTAACTAATAGCTATTAGCAAACTGAGATATTTATTAATATTTATCATACTTTAAAACAATAACGCTCAAGCAATACTTACTGAGAGTTTTTCTCCAACAAATCGATACATTTTAGAGCAGATATAAATAGCATGCTCCCGCTTTCCCAATTGAGAAAATATCAGCTTTCTAGTTGAGCGTTATTGTGTTTTTCAGACGAGACAGATGTAGAATCTAACAGCTGTTTTGACCTCCTTGAATCGAATATGGACAAGAGCTGCACTCTCTGTCAGGGAAGCTGGTTAAGCTTCAATTATTAAGATATCATTATTCGTTTTAATTTCTCAGAAAAGCTACATAACTTTACAAAACATACGTATTTTAGTAATGCTACATTTTGGCTAATTCTAATTCCTAATTCAAGTGAA
Organism: Xenococcus sp. MO_188.B8; assembly: GCA_030065615.1. Classification (GTDB taxonomy): domain Bacteria; phylum Cyanobacteriota; class Cyanobacteriia; order Cyanobacteriales; family Xenococcaceae; genus Xenococcus. Next base: position 8,527 of record JASJDR010000277.1, read on the forward strand.
AGTAAATCATTAAAGTAAATAAATTATTGTCAAAGAACTTACAGCCTAGGTAAATAATAGAAAAAGTTAAAAATCTTTAAAAGCCTACATTAATTTGCACTAAACTAATGTAGGCTTTTCATAATAGTGGACGTATACGTAAATAAGCTAGCGCTTAGCAATGATTAACAAGCTTATAAATTAATACTTAATACTTCCGCATAGCGGCACTAGCTAGCTTTGTACCAAGTTACATCACGCTCTTTAGTTGCCCAGAACATTTGGTGAATCTTTTGGACTGCATCCATTAATTCATTAGCATGATCGAGACTCACTTCAACTTTACAAGCAGAACAGAGTTTAGCTGCTTTCCAGAAAGTATCATGAAGATCGGGATATTTTTCAAGATGTACAGGCTTGAAGTAATCTGTCCAAAGAATCAGGATATCATCTTTGGTTTTTTGTGCTTGCTCTTCTTTGATAGCAATGTAACGAGAAAGAGTGTTTTGATAAGCAATATTAGCCGCTGCATCACTAGGATCGGGAACTTCTAGAGCGAGAATTTTTTTCGTCATGGATAATACTGCTTCGGCTGTAATTCTAGCAGCAGCAGGATCGTAAACCCCGCAAGGTCCATCACAATGAGCGTGAACTTCTGGTGCAGGAAACCAATTTTTGATCTTGGCAATAGCTTGTTTCAACATAGTACCTATGATTTCTC
>JASJDR010000063.1 GCA_030065615.1 Xenococcus sp. MO_188.B8
CTCAGTTTTCTTCAGCTATCTCTGGTTGTCTGGATGAAGCTCATTTGAAGCATAAGAAGGAACTTGATTCATTGCTGACTTTGCGATTTCAGACTTTCGATAAAACTCAGATTATGAACGTGTGAAGTATAGTTGTTTCTGTGTTCGAAAGATTAATACTATCAGAGGAGTTAGATTGACTATTATTATTCATAGAGAAAAATATAAAAACTTAATACTAGCTTTATGGTTCCCAATTGCAGTGATTCAGTTTACAGTTAAATTTTACATTTAATAGTTTATAATGAGATTGCGGCAGTTTTTCTTTACCGATTTCTGGACGATTCAAGTGGAAAATTCACTAACGAAGTTAATTCTGCTGTAGTGAGAGGAGTTGTTAAACCATTAAAAGTCTGACCAAGAAGATGATCGAAACACTCTTTGGTTTTAGGATTGATAAACGAGACCTCGAAGGAGTACGCGATCGCCTTTAATCAAGGCGGGTTTGATGGTGATGTATTCTTTGATGTTAGGATTGAGGCTTGGCTCAAAATCAAACTTAGACCAGGTATCTTCCTCCTCACTGGCCTGATAAAATTCGGCTTCAACACCATGAAACTTTAAAATCATCCCTAATTCATCGATGCGCTGGCGGGTGAATTTTGGTAGTTGAGCCTGTTCCTGACGGGTTTCCCCCATTAGCTTTTGTAACCACTCTAATAGGTCTTGGTGGTCTTCAAGTTTTGGTTTAGGAGTGATATCTTTTGGCTTGTCGTCAACGCTAGCTACTTCTTGATCAATGGTCTCTAATCTTTCTTGGAGATAATCAAGGATAGCATCAACGCTCTGTGAGTTGATTCTCCAAAGAGGAGACTTTACACGAACTGTTTCTCCAATTTCGTCAGCGAGTTTGTGACAGCTTTTTCGTTCAGCCACATAGCTATTAAACTACCTACTATTGCTCCTGCCTCACCAATGAGAACAAGATTCTTTATGGCTTCAGACGTATCTTTAGAAACTAAACGAGTTGTGTCTGATATATCTAACTGTGGAATTGAATCTTGCTGCCCAACTCTTGAAAGTAGATTAAAAGTTGAATCTATTTCTCCTAACTTTCGTGAAGCAACGCGCGCTTGTGGTACAGTTAGCCCGCCAATATAGTCGCTGTCAATGTTACTGAGGCGCTTAATCTCATCTTGAACTACCTCGATTACTTGCTGAGTAGACTTTTTTGTTTTTAGTTTAGACAGTAGTTCGTCTTCTCTATTCTGGTAATATTCTGAGAGTTTCTTCATCTTTAGGTATTAATAGCGAGAGGATTTGAGTCAGCCTTTGTCTGAAACCAATTCGCTATATAATCTATTTTACGTGAGTTAAATATCATCAATTATCATCCTGTAACATTTATTATTTAAGTTGCTTCTACTGCGATCGCGATCAGAACGATCACTTAAGTTAAAATAAGAGGACAAAAGTCACAAAGAGTTCAAATCGATAGGCAATTAAACAACTTCATTACAGCAAAGAAGAATTTGCTCGACGCGGGAAGGAAATTTACGAAACCAAGGTGTGTCTTCAAGTTGAGGAGGGAAATTACGGCAAGATTGTGGCGATTGACATTGAGACAGAAGCTTTTGAGGTTGCGGATGATACTATTACAGCTTCTGAACGACTACTTGAACGATATCCTGATGCTCAAATCTGGCGCGTTCGGATTGGACATAAAGCTGTTCATCGTTTTGGAATGAATCACCTGCTTTAAATTTATGATGCATTATCAAGTAGAAGGTTGTATTGGCACAAAGTTAATTTCCACCTTATACCCAACAGCCTGAGCATATTCTTCAATAGTTGAAAGCTTCGGAGACGATGAGGAATTAACATTCTCTAAACGAGAAATATTGCTCTTTTGTGTATGTAAGATTTCTGCTAACTCTTCTTGAGTTAAACCTGCTTCTTTTCTCAAAGCAATCAGTTTTTTTCTAAGATCGTAAGCTAGAGAAAGAGCTTCATATTCTTCTCTTACTTCATTATTGGCTAGAGCTTGTTCTCTAAATTCAGCAAATGTGGGACGTGTCACTTTTTTACCTCCTTCATCCGTTTTTTTGCAAGGTCTAATTCTTTCTTTGGTGTTTTTTGGGATTTTTTAATAAAAGAGTGAAGAATGATAATTTCTCTTCCTTTGACCATACAGTACAAAGAGCGACCAATACCTTCTTTGCCTTTGACTCTTATTTCAAAAAGTCCTCCACCCATCGGTGCAGTGTATGGCTTACCAATAGTAGGACCAAACTCTTCAATCATCTCGGCAATGTGTAAAAAATTAGCGAGTATACTTGGTGGAAATCTCAAAGTTTCTTGTTCTACTTTGTTGTTATAGAAGGTAATTTGCCACTTGATACTCCTAAGTTATCAAATATGATAACTTTTTGTCAATACCTGAATTAGCGATCGCCTTTCTGTAACTCTACGAGATTGCTCATTTTTAAGATCGCGATCACAAATTGATCTGATCGCATTAATCACTTAACCGTTGTAATGGGCTATCTTGATCGTGCTTTCTGGCAAATATTGATATTTATTGTCATCAGTGATAAGGTGATGATAGGTTTCTTCGCAGATATAAAGATCACCATGAGCAGTAGCTTAAACGTCCAGCTAACCGATGAATTACGTCGCTACATAGATATGCGAGCGAGCGATAACGATGTGTACGCAACTCCTAGCGAATATATCCGCGATCTGGTTCGTCGAGATATGGAAGATTGGAAAATAGTTTCCGACATCTCACAGGGACTAAGAGAAATCAAAAACCAAGAATTTGTCTCTGAATCCATCCTTGATATTTTGCAGGAAGATTAGACACTTGTGAAAAACTATCTCCTTACGCCTACAGCGCGGCGTCATTTAAGAGAAGCCAAAGCATGGTCACGTACCAAATGGGGTGATGAACTAACAACAAAATATTTTCATGACCTGGAAAAAGCAGCACAGTTTATCGCTGAAAACTACCAGAAATTCACTACAAGAGAGGAACTAACAGGGGATAGCGGATTATGCCTGTATCCCGTCAGAGAACACTACATTGTTTACGAACCTTTGGGAGAAAAGCGCATTGCCATAGCTGCTGTTATCCGCATGGGAAGAGATATCCCTACATTGTTAAATAAGAATGCTTACCTGATTAAACGCGAGTTAAACGAAATTAGGAAAAAGAGAAAATCTTAAACAAGATGATGAGAGATTGCAGCAGAAAAGAAACTAAGCGCGATTTAACTTATCCTTAATTTATTCCTCAAAACAAAGTTGATGCTCTACTAGAGCTTAGCTCGAACAAATTAACCCCATGACCATCCAGCAAAAAGTTTGAAGATGACGCAGATCTGCCCAAGCTTTTGATTGACCCAGAAGTTTGAACAATGGATGATAGAGAGGAGAGGTGATTTTCATCGCTTACCTGTTTGTGTTGTGACTAACAAGATAAAGCCTAAACCACTCTTAAATTATTAATTGTTCATTGATTGTCGAATTACTGATAACTAATAACTAGAAAAATGCGTGTTGTTATCCAAAGAGTTAAATCTTCTGCTGTCACTATTGATGGAAAAGTTATCAGTAAAATTGGGCGAGGATTAAATCTTTTAGTAGGAATCTCCCCAACAGATACTGATGCTGAACTGGACTGGATGAGCCGTAAATGTCTAGATTTGCGGCTATTTCCTGGTAATAACAATGGTAATCGCTGGGAAAAGTCCGTTAGTGAAATTCAAGGTGAAATACTAGTAGTTAGTCAGTTCACTTTATATGGAGATTGTCGTAAAGGTCGTCGTCCTTCTTTTAGTAATTCGGCATCTCCCGAGATTGCTGAGAAAATATATAATCGCTTTGTGGAAAAATTACAACAGAGTGGATTGTCTATTGCCAGTGGTCAGTTTGGTGCCCTGATGGAAGTCGCGATCGAAAATGATGGTCCAGTTACTCTGATCTTAGAACGTTAACACTCTCACTGCTGGACAGATGTAACGTGATCGATAGTTCCACTTTCTTGAAACCAGTCTTCATGAATGCGTTAAGGTTAGAGTAAGAATATGCTTTTTAACTAAGGGGTCTGGGGTGGATAAGTCCCGCGCTTTATCGACAAGATAAGCGTCGGGCGGGAAGGGGGCTTATATAGATCCTGACTGATGCATTCCAATTAAACAACCTAGTTTTCAAGCCCCCTCCCGGCAGGCATCCCAGCACTAATTATACAGGTTCGATGCCTGTATAATTAGTATTTACCAATCTTTGACATATGCGGTAGAATCATCAAATGATATTAAACTACACCTATCGTATTTATCCAGATGCGGCACAAACAAAAGCCCTCAATGAGTGGCTAGAAACTTGTCGTGTTAGCTACAATTACGCTCTTCGGGAGCTAAAAGATTGGATAGCATCTCGTAAATGCCCCATCGATAGATGTAGTTTAGAATCAGAATATATTATGGCTGCTGATTATCCATTTCCTGGGTATCACCAACAGCAAAACAACTTACCAAAAGCCAAAAAGAAATTTCCTCGACTAAAAGTTGTGCCTTCTCAAGTATTGCAAACCAATATTAGAAGATTGCATGATGCTTGGGATTTCTTTCAAAAAAGAGGATACGGATTTCCTCGGTTCAAAAAATATGGACAGATGAAATCTTTGTTGTTTCCTCAGTTCAAGACTAATCCTATGACTGGATGGCAAATTCAATTGCCCAAGCTAGGAAAGGTACAGATTAACTTACATCGTCCAATTCCAGTCGGATTTGTTGTCAAGCAGGTTAGGGTAGTGAGAAAAGCTGTTGGTTGGTTTGCCGTAATTGCGATTCAATCAGATATTGAGCTTCCCCGTCCAGTACCTCATGGTTATGCTATCGGAGTAGATGTTGGTTTATTGTCCTATATAGCGACGTCAGATGGATATACCGAACCGAGACCTAAATTTTTCAAGACAGCCTATCGTCGGCTGAAAGTGCTACAAAAGCGTCTGTCAAGAAAAATGAAAAGAGGGAACAATTACGAGAAAGCAAGAATCAAAGTAGCTAAGCAACATAATCATATAGCATTCAAGCGAACAGACTATCAATTCAAACTAGCTCACAAACTTTGTGATATGGCGGATACAATCTATGTTGAGGATTGTGATTTTCGCATTATGGTAAAAGGGATGTTAGGCAAGGAGACGATAGATGCTAGCTTTGGGCAGCAAAGAGACATTTTAGAATATGTAGCTAAGAAAAGAGATGTCTTTGTCGGTCGTGTAGATCATCGAGGAACATCTCAAACCTGTCCTAATTGTCGTGCGGTCGTGAGAAAAGATTTGACTGTTCGATTACATGAGTGCCATGAATGCGGTTATGTTGTAGATAGAGATATTGCCTCGGGACAAGAAATTTGTAACCGAGGAGAAGAAACGTATCGGGGGACTCCCGAAAAGCAAGAAATTGGCTCTCAAGTCGTACTGTCGGGGAACTTGGTTCTAGATAAGTGGCGTTTGAGCGGTGCGACCCCGCGGAGGTGTCCTCCGCAAGGGAACGCGCACCAAGAGAGGGGAGCAATGCCTACTCGTGAGAGTGGGAAGCCCGCAGCGTAATCTTTGATTCGCTGTCGGGAGCATGTCACGCAGAACTTACTACTACTAAAGCAAAGATCAGGAAGTAGATACCTTGGCAAAGCGTAAATCAGACCGAGAACAACCAAACTTAGGCTCTCCCCAAACTCGACTACCAGATGTTAGCAGAGGGTGGCAAACGGCAATTGAAAATACGACTAAGAGATTTGAGCGCGAATACCGTCAAGAAAAATTCGAGCTACCTGCAGAAGTAGAAACGATTTCAATATTTGACGAATGGCAGGCGGGTACTCTCCAAAACCGCATTGCTTCTAAATTTTGGGAATTGAAACTTCCCCAGAAAAAGCAAACTTGGTTAGATATTGGTTGTGGTTTGAGTTTTTTAATTTATCCTTGGTACGAGTGGAATGCTTTTTTCTCTGGACAAGAAGTTAGTACGGTGGCGCGGGACATCTTAATGAGTCGGGGACCACAACTCAATTCCAAACTATTTCGTGGTGTTAAATTGGGCGCTGGCCATCTATTGGCTTACGAAAACGGTCAATTTGATGGCGCGATCGCTACAGGCTGGAGTTGCTACTATCCTCTCGATTACTGGGAGCGGGTTATCGATGAAGTCAAGCGCGTGCTCAAACCTAATGGCAGCTTTATTTTTGATGTTATCGATCCCGAAAGCCCTCTTGCTGAAGATTGGGCAATCCTAGAAACTTATCTAGGCACCGAAGTGTTATTAACACCTTTGAGTGAGTGGCGCAGTCTGGTGCGCCAAGCTGGGGGGAAAATTGTTAAAAGTTCTCCTGGCGAATTGTTTCAGATTTTGCAAGTCAGTTTTTAACTGTTGGCTGATAATTTGCAAGCAAATAAATCATCATAATGCATAGACTTCACATTGGAACTTTAGCGAAAAACTGAGTAAACGATTCTTCATCCAATTAGTTATGTTTGATGCGAACTCAATATTTGTGGCTAAATTTTTTTTTATAAAATATTTTTTTATTATCGTAGAGAGTAAAACTCTGAGGTAAAGACTTTAATATCATATTAAACCCACCTTGTCGGAAAATTCTCAATTATTTTCTTTACTCTGTCAAAGTGGGTTCTTCTTTTCAGTTAGTTGCACAGAAGTAACCTTTGCTTTATTTTTGGGTTGAAAGATTTGTCTATTCAACTACTAGCTGAGAATTAAGCGCGATCGCATTAGCAATATTATAATAATTTGGGGAAGTCTTTTTGACAAAATTGTGAATCTGTTCGAATTGTTCAGGTGTACCATCACCTTTAATATGCACAGTGTAAGAAATCTGATCGTAGCCAGGGATAACATTTTGGTCGATTGCCAAAAAACCTCGTAGATCAATATCTCCTTTGGTTTCTATTGAGAGCTTTTCTAACTTAATTCCGTTGAGCGCGCAAGCTGCTACATAACCCACCATCATACAAGCATTGAGCGCACCCATTAGGTATTCTTGAGGATTGGGATTGGTATTAGTGCCACATAATTCAAGTGGTTCATCAACACGAAACTTAAATTCCCGTTTAACTTCTTCTCCTCCAATCATATAAGACTCAACTTTAGTTTCACTTAAAGTTTGCCCTTGCCAGGTACTTTTAACGCGAAAATTAGTCATCGCTTTAGCAGGATCTTGTTTAATTGCTTCAACGGTTTGTCCAAGGTAGTCGAGATCGATCCCATTCAAAGTTCCAGCTGCTTTTAGGTTTGTTGTAGTAGTCATGGTTTTTTCCTCAAAAGAATTATTGTTTACTTTTTTATTTTATACCAACTAGTCTGTATAAAAAATATAATTGAAGTTTTGTGTTTTATTTCAATATGAGCTTCAATGTGTCAACCTCCTTAATTTTCTTGCTATTTCGGGACTGAAAGCAAAAAAAACAAAGTCAATTATGCAACAAATATTTACAAACCAGTTGGTATAATAATGCCCTAGAGGAGGATAGTTATGCCAACAAAAAAAACGAATAGTACTAGGGAACGCATTCTTGCCAATGCGGAAGCTTTAACACTAAAGCAGGGCTTTGCAGGTACATCAATCGATAAGATCTTGACTGCCACAGGAATCACAAAAGGAGCATTTTTCTACCATTTCAAAAGCAAAGCTGAGTTAGCTCGCGCTTTAGTTGAAAGATATTGGGCTAGAGACTATCAACTATTTGAGCAACTCTCAGAGCGTGCTGATGAGCTTAGCAATGATCCTTTGCAATCGATGTTAATTTTTCTCAAGCTATTTGAAGAGTTTATTGAGAAATGGGAAGAGCCACCTGAAGGTTGTATTTTTGCCTCTTACGTTTACGAAAGTCAGCAGTTTGACGAAGCTATTGGGACGTTTATTGCTGATGGCTTTAAGGAGTGGAAAAAGCTTTACGAAGATCGTATAGAGCAGATTATGAAGAAATATCCGCCACAGATAAAGATCGATGCTGGGGAATTAGCAGAAATGATTATGTGCATTATTGAAGGGGGATTTATCTTGTCTAAATCCCTGCAAGATGCCAAGCTTATTGCCAGATCGGTCAAACAGTTTCGTCGCTATCTACAGCTCATATTCGAGCGATAATCTCTGCAATCTATAATGATCTTAAGAATTGCTATGTTTTGCTCTAATCAAATATCCACAAAGATGTTCCCCATGATTGATCCAATGGGTACGCTCTACTTGGCAATCTGGTAAAATACCAGCGAACATTTCTAATTCATGATCACAGATACTAGGATAAGACTCCGCAACCTCGGAAATTGCACAATTATATTCTGTGAGAACAAACTGCTGTTGATCATCTACTGTCTCTATCTGATGCAATTCTGCCATATAGCCTTCTTCTTGACGCAATTGCACTAATCTAGTTACTCTTTCTTGTAGTGTACCATCGCCAACACGATCGCGATAGTTCTGAGCTTTTTTTTGCCATTGTTTCTCTAAAACCTTACCAACTCTTTCTTCACCCACAGTTTCGGCTAAAGTATCTAAAAAAGAAACGGCAAATTCTTCGTAACGATGGGGAAATAGAGCCCGGCCTTTAGTACTTAATTGATACCAATACTGAGGTCTTCCCATGCCCTTTTGCATCGCATCATGAGCGATAAAGCCCTCTGCTTCTAGTTCTCCCAAATGACGACGAATTGCTTGAGAACTTAGCTCAAAAGCTTTTGCCAGCTGTTGAGCGGTAGCTTGACCTTGTTTGAGCAGATACTGCAATATATTCTGTTTTGTTGTGGTTAAACCAGTAGTCGCCATCTTGTATTAGTAAATTTTGAGTTTGACAACAGCTTTGTTGTTAATGTAACCTACAATAGACTTAAACAACAAATTTATTGTTTAAATTCCAAACATGAGTGCCACAGTCAAAAATCTAGTCAATCAACCCTATAAATACGGCTTTGTTACCGACATCGAAACCGATACCATTCCTCGGGGACTTAGTGAAGACATTATTCGCCTAATTTCAGCTAAGAAAAACGAACCAGAATTTATGCTGGAATTTCGTCTCAAAGCCTATCGTCAGTGGCTAAAAATGACTGAACCAAATTGGGCTCATGTGGGATATCCAGCTATTGATTATCAGGATATTGTTTACTATTCCGCGCCCAAACAAAAGCAAGAAAAACTCAATAGTTTAGATCAAGTAGATCCTACTTTACTAGAAACCTTTGAAAAGTTAGGAATTCCCCTATCGGAACAAAAAAGATTGGGCAATGTCGCCGTCGATGCTATTTTTGACAGTGTTTCGATCGCTACTACTTTTAAAGAAAAGTTAGCCGAAGATGGGGTGATTTTTTGTTCGATTTCCGAAGCTTTACAGGAATATCCTGAATTAGTCCAAAAATACTTGGGGACTGTGGTTCCTGTAGCGGATAATTTCTTTGCGGCTTTAAACTCAGCAGTCTTTAGTGATGGCTCATTTGTCTTTATTCCCAAAGGTGTAACCTGTCCGATGGAGTTGTCTACCTATTTTCGGATCAATGATGGAGATACTGGACAGTTTGAACGGACTCTAATTATCGCCGAAGAAGGCGCTTCGGTGAGTTACTTAGAAGGCTGTACTGCGCCCATGTTCGATACCAATCAACTTCATGCTGCGGTAGTAGAGTTAGTAGCCTTGGACAATGCCGATATTAAATATTCCACAGTGCAAAACTGGTTTGCTGGAGATGAAAATGGTAAGGGTGGAATTTACAATTTCGTTACCAAAAGAGGCTTGTGTAAAGGAATAAATTCTAAGATTTCCTGGACTCAAGTAGAAACTGGTTCAGCTATAACCTGGAAATATCCTGGCTGTGTTTTAGTCGGCGATAATTCTGTGGGCGAGTTTTATTCCATTGCTCTAACTAATAATAAGCAACAAGCCGATACTGGCACCAAAATGATTCATATTGGGAAAAACACCCGTAGTACCATTATTTCTAAAGGAATTTCGGCTGGAGAATCCAAAGGTAGCTATCGTGGTTTAGTCAAAATGGGTCCCAAAGCTCAAGGAGCCAGAAATTACTCTCAATGTGACTCGATGCTCATTGGAGATAATGCAGAAGCGAATACTTTTCCTTATATTCAGGTAGATAATAATACTGCCAAAGTAGAACATGAAGCTTCTACGGCGAAAATTGGGGAAGAGCAGCTATTTTACTTTGCCCAAAGGGGAATTTCTGAAGAAGACGCTGTTTCTATGTTGGTAAGTGGTTTCTGTCAGGATGTTTTGAACGAGTTGCCTATGGAATTTGCTGCTGAAGCTGATAAGTTACTAAGTCTTAAGTTAGAGGGGACTGTAGGTTAAACATAGTCGATTAAATTATAAGATGGGCAAATAATTCACAATTAAGAAAACTGTAAGAAAATTAAGTTTTCAATAAATTATTCAACCCATCTTTAAAACTACTTTACATTAGAAGGCTCTTCTTTAAGACGATAACCCAAACCATAAACGGTTTCAATAATGTCACTGGGGGCGCCTGACGCTTCCAATTTTTGACGCAAGCCACGAATATGTGCTTTTACTGTAGCTTCTTCTGGTAATTGTTCAAAAGCCCAAAGATGTTCCAAAATTTGAGCGCGACTAAAAACTCTTCTCCCATTGCGTAAGAAAAATTCTAGTAACTTATACTCTTTGGGACTTAGAGGTAATAACTGCTCGCCATAATAAACTTCACAGCTACTGGGATTGAGACTCAAATCGCCCCAAGTAAGAATCGGTGGTGCTGTAGAAGTTCCTCGGCGTAATAAAGCACGAATTCTAGCTGATAATTCTTCTAACTCAAAAGGTTTAACCAGATAATCATCTGCTCCAGCATCTAAGCCAACTACTTTATCACCAATGGTATCTCTAGCAGTCAACATCAAGATGGGGATCTCAACTCCTTTGGCACGAAGTTTTTTACACAGAGTAATTCCATCCATGATTGGTAGCATCACATCGAGTAAAATTAAATCGTAGGTAAATGCTTCCAATAAATCCCAGCCAGACTGTCCATCGTAGACTGCTTCAACTGCGTAATGCAGTTCTCCAAGATATTCTACTACGGCATCGCTAATTCTTTCATCATCTTCAACTACAAGAATTTTCATGGTTTTTCGGAAATAGTTGTTTGGGGAATTTGATTAATTTTTTGAGATATCTCTTTAATTTACATTAACAATAATCAATTATTGGTGAACTTTAGTAACTTAATCTTTGCTAAAATCGGGTTTAGGTTTATAGGAGAATAAAACATGCTCACGCTCAAAATAGTTGTTTACATCACGGTATTTTTCTTTATTGGTTTATTCATATTCGGATTTCTCTCTAGCGATCCTTCTCGTAACCCTGGTGGTTCAGACGGTGAATAATATTATAAAGATAATATTATAAAGATACAAGAAATCAGCAAAGGTCACAGAACCTATATTTTACGGGGCGTATTTCGCCCCTTCTTCTGTTGGTAATTCATGGCGGATCAAGCGATAATATAAGCTAGATGACCACGGCTAATTTTTTTATTTAAGATCAAGTAAAGTCCAATTATGGAAAAAATTAATAACCCTGCATTGTCTCAGGAAGCTCGTTTCGAGCCAGCAATCGTAATTCCGCTCAAGCAAAAAGCATCCCTGCTAGATTGGCTAGAATCTAACAATCGTTTAATTCCTAGAGAGCGCATTCCTGAATCAGAAAAACCTACTAGCTCTCAAGATGATGTCGAAGAATTACTAGATAATGATGATTATGATGCAGATTTCGATGATGATTAATTTGGTATAAGATAGACGCGCAGTTAACAGGCGATATCTCTAACTAAACAATATTGTGGATATTAAATCGATCTCGACCGTCAACTCCCTCGATTTTTCTGGGCGTAATCTTCTAATTTTGCTAGCTTGTATCCTTGGGGTATGGGCAGTTTTTTTTGATTGGATGAATGGGTATAGGGCAAATTTATCGGCAGTGATCACTTTTCCCTTCTTAATCTGTGCCTTAATCAGTGGCACCATAGGCTATTGGGTAGTGCCTTTATTACGTCAACTGAAAACTGGGCAAATAATCCAAGAAGATGGTCCCCAAACTCATCTCAAAAAGGCAGGGACTCCTACTATGGGAGGAATTTTTTTTATTCCTGTCGCAGTCGTGATCGCCCTTGTTTGGACTAATTTTTCTCCAGATGCGATCGCGGTTTCGGTGGTTACTCTTGGTTATGGTTTTATTGGCTGGCTCGATGACTGGCAAGTTTTAAGACGCAAATCTAATAAGGGGATTTCCCCCAAAATGAAACTAACTCTCCAAATCGCGATCGCAATTTTGTTTTGTATCTGGTTATGGTGGTACAGGTTTCCTGGGATCTCAAATGTGGAACTCCCTGGGGGATTACTGCTTCAGTTAGGATGGTTCTTTTTTCCCTTAGCTGGGTTTGTGCTAGCTGCCGAAAGTAATGCTACCAATTTAACCGATGGAGTAGATGGATTAGCCGCCGGCACAAGTGCGATCGCATTTTTCGGTTTAGGAATTATTCTAGCTGCGAATCATCCCGATCTGATGCTATTTTGTATCTGTATGAGTGGCGCTTGTTTGGGCTTTTTACGCCATAATCACAATCGAGCTACTGTTTTTATGGGAGATACCGGTTCTCTCGCTTTAGGGGGTTCTCTTGCTGCTGTAGGCTTACTTAGTGGCAACCTTTGGGCATTGTTTATTGTTAGTGGGATTTTCTTTCTCGAATCTCTTTCGGTAATTGCGCAAGTAGGTTATTACAAAGCGACTAAAGATGCCGAGGGTCAAGGAAAACGTCTTTTAAAAATGGCTCCCCTGCACCATCATTTTGAATTAAGTGGTTGGTCAGAAACGCAAGTAGTGGGAAGCTTTTATTTAACTAATATCCTATTAGCTGTTCTGGCATATTTTTGGCGTTAAGGCAATAATTACAGGACTTTACTTTATTAACTAGTTCATTAAACATCAGGGGCGATGGAATAATCGCCTCTACATATACATAATCGTATGTTTTTTCTGGGGAATAACTAAAGCTTGGGAAAATATGAATTTTTTAGTCATTGGCTATGGCAATACTCTGCGCAGTGATGATGGTGCAGGACAAAGAGTCGCTGAGAAGCTTGCAGAGTGGGAATCCCCCAAATTGCGATCGCTTAAACTACATCAATTGACACCTGAACTTGCCGCAGATATTTCCCAGGCTGATACTGTAATTTTTATCGATGCGGTGGCAACTAACCCAGAACATCCTGTTGCCGTGCAGATACAAGAACTTCAAGCAGCAGTTGATAATTCTAGTTTAGGACATAGTTGTGATCCGCGATCGCTCCTGGCGATGACTCAAATGCTCTATGGCACAGTTCCTAAGGCATACTGGGTGTTAATTCCTGCTGTTAACTTTGATTTTGGCGAAGAATTCTCTTCTTTAACCCGAGAAGGAATAGATATTGCCTTGAAGCAAGTTACACAAATAATTATGGGGCTTGCTGAAAATCAGAATTAAGTTACATTAATTGTCTTTTCATCGATAAAACAAGTGTTCTGCCCCAGAAGACATTTCAAGAGGAGGGGCGAATCACCGTTCTCCCCTATTACCAAAAACTTACAGCTAATCACACAGCGGTTTTAAACCCAATTTTTGGCTCTTGCTACTGCCTTTGACCAAATGTCAAAATTAGCTACTGCTTGGTCTTTTCCTGGTTCTGGTTCAAAAATACGGTCAATTTGACGATTGGCAATTAAAGCCTGATAGTCATCCCAAAAACCCACTGCTAAACCTGCTCCAAAAGCCGCACCTTGCGCTGTCGCATCAAGAATTACTGGGCGTTCAAGGGGAATACCCAAGGCATTCGCCTGAAATTGCATTAAGAAATTATTCTGGGTAGCTCCCCCATCTACTTTGAGTAGAGAAACTGCTTCTGTACTATCTTTATTCACTGCATTAACTACTTCTTTAACCTGATAAGCGATCGCCTCTAACACCGCTCTGACCATATGTTCTTTGGTCACTCCTCCCGTAATACCGAAAAAAGCCCCCCTAGCATTCATATCCCAATGAGGTGCGCCTAAACCACTTAAAGCAGGGACAAAATAGACCCCGTTAGTATCCTGAACTGACATAGCTAAAGCTTCGGTTTCGGCAGCACTGTTAATTAACTTTAAACCGTCTCGCAACCATTGAATACAAGCTCCTGTCGTAAAAATTGCTCCTTCTAAAGCATAGTTGGTTTGCTCCGCAGTACTCCAGGCAGTAGTCGAAAGTAACTGATTATGCGATCGCGTTACCACTGTTCCCGTTTGGGCAACTAGGAAACAACCTGTGCCATAGGTACATTTCAATAAGCCAGGGCGATCGCAGCCATGAGCAAATAAAGCGGATTGTTGGTCGCCAAAAATTGCCGTCACTGGGATTTCTATACCAAATAATTCGGGATCTGTGGTGCCAAATAAGCCCATACTGGGTTGAATTTTCGGCATAATGGACTCTGGAATATTAAATAGCTTTAATAGCTCACGATCCCAATTTCCTGTGTCCAAATTCATCAACATAGTACGGCTAGCATTACTATGATCTGTGGCATGAACTTTGCCGCCTGTTAAATTCCATAATGCCCAACTATCTACTGTTCCGGCGATCACATGATCCCAATTGGTATCGGGTTTATGTTCTTTAACCCAATCAATTAACCAAGATAATTTAGTAGCAGAAAAATAGGCATCTAGAATCAATCCAGTTTTAATTTGGACAATAGATGCCGCTCCCTCTTGTTTCAAGCGATCGCACATGGTCGCGGTACGACGATCTTGCCAGACAATAGCGTTATGTAAAGGTTCTCCAGTAGTTTTATCCCATAGCAAACAGGTTTCTCTTTGCACTGTCAAACCAATACTCGCGATCTCCGAAGCCGTAATCTGACTTTTGCTAATAACTTCTTGAATACAACTATAGGTATCTTGCCAAATTTGCTGAGCATCATGTTCAAGCCATCCTGGTTGAGGATAATATTGAGTTAATTCCTGATAAGCTTGACCAACTATATTTCCTTCTCGATTGAACAAAATAGCTCGATTTCCTGTAGTTCCTAGATCGAGAGCCAAGATGTATTGAGATTTGGTCATAGCTAAATTAATATTTGAGTTCTGCTTTGTAAGCTAGGTTTACCAGGAAAGATTGATTTGTTAGCTATTTGTTAGATTTTTTTTAGGTTATTGCGCTCACGCAGCGCCATGCTGCTCTAATAACTCGATTTCAGATTTGATATCAGCTTAGACGCATCTAAGTTGCATCTTTTTGAATTGTTATTAGAAAATAAGTTGGCAATTGCTTTCTGGATAAAGTTTACAAAATTCACAAATTGCCAAAGTTTTTGGGGTTTGACAGAACTGTTCCCAGAGCAAGATCGTTGGTACATGTAGGAAAGAAACATTGTTGTTTCTTGAAAGAGGGTTAATAAGAGAAATAACTTATAAATTAAGTTTAGTTGTTGCAAATATTTGATAAAGTTGCTGACCTCTCCAAAA
This sequence comes from Xenococcus sp. MO_188.B8, assembly GCA_030065615.1. Taxonomy (GTDB): domain Bacteria; phylum Cyanobacteriota; class Cyanobacteriia; order Cyanobacteriales; family Xenococcaceae; genus Xenococcus. The sequence goes on from JASJDR010000063.1 coordinate 15,566, forward strand.
GCTTATGGAAGAATATTAATAGTGACTGTAAATTACAATTGCATCACTATCAACTCGGTAATATATATTTAAGAAGTACATCTAATCTATGTACTTCTTTTTTCTGTCATTAAAGATATCAATATGTTGCGGTTAAGCTTTTGCTTGAATGAGATGGGCAATAATAAAGATAGAGTAAGCTGCGATTGACGAAAGAGGTCAGATTTCAGTCTATTCCAGCGCCCGAATAGCCTAAATTACCACAGGAATTAGAAGGATGTAATTTGCTCTTTCTTGATTACTAAGTGCCTCGGCAATGTCGAGCTCGCTCCATATCTTTACCAGGCGAAAAAGGTGAGAAGATGACGGAAAAACTTATTACCCTGGATTTGAATCAACCTTGGTGGGAACGTTGTTTTTGTGTTGCTCCTTTGATTGTGGTAGGAACTAAAGAAGTCAATGGAGGATATAACCTAGCACCAAAACATATGGCAACACCTCTGGGTTGGTCAAATTACTTTGGTTTTGTTTGTACTCCCCGCCATCGCACCTATCAAAATATTTGTCGAGAACGGTTATTTACCGTTAGTTTTCCCTCTCCCGATGAGGTAATTCTGGCAAGTCTTGCCGCTGCCCCCCGCGATGACAATGATAGTAAGCCCAGTTTAGCTGCTCTGGCGACCCAACCGGCCAACATTATCGATGGCGTATTTCTCCAGGGGGCTTACTTAAACTTAGAATGTGAATTAGAGAAAATTATCGATGGTTTTGGCGAAAATAGCCTGATTGCAGGCAAGATTCTGGCGGTACATGTTCAGGAATCAGCTTTACGCCTATCTGATTTAGACGATCAGGATCTATTACGTCAAAATCCCCTGTTAGCTTATCTCTCTCCGGGACGCTATGCCAAAATTGCCGAGAGTTATTCCTTTCCTTTTCATCAGGGATTTCAGCGATAGCAGTATTGTTCGCTGTTAAAGCGACGGGTTGATATGATTAGGGGGAGATAAGGGAGACAGAGAGACATTTTGAGCCACTTCTGGGATAAAAATTTTGCACAGCTACTGATATGAGCAGATATCGCCAAACTACACAGAAATTAAGGGACTATATCCATCGTCGTCAAGAGGATATGATTGCTTTACTTGCCCAGTTAGTAACTGCGGAATCTCCTTCCACTGTACCTACTGCCCAAAACCAAGTTTTAACCATTCTGCAACAGGAGTTGAAGCAAAGGGACTATCGGGTACGTTATCTACCAGGAAAGCAAACTGGGGGGCATTTATTAGCTATTAATCGCGATCGCCGACCCCAACAAGCTTACCAACTTCTATTAGGGCATTGTGATACGGTTTGGCCCCTAGGTACTTTGGAGCAAATGCCTTTAAAAATAAGCCAGGGTAAATTATTTGGGCCAGGAGCCTACGATATGAAGGCGGGACTCGTGTTAACTTTGTTTGCCCTTGAAGCGATCGCTGTTCAGGAATTATTACCAGAAGTAAGTCCTGTAATATTTATTAACTCCGATGAAGAAATTGGTAGTCTCGAATCTACCCCCTACATTCAAAAGCTAGCCCAAAAGGCAGATCGGGCATTTGTGATGGAACCTTCTCTGGGTTTACAGGGCAAATTAAAAACCCAGCGCAAAGGAGTCGGCAGATTTGTGATTCGGGCAATTGGGCAGGCTGCCCATGCTGGGTTAAATCCCGAGAAGGGCATTAGTGCGATCCTCGAACTAACTTTTATCGTGCAGCAATTATTTGCCCTTAACGAGCCGCAACGGGGAGTTACGGTAAATGTAGGTACTATCGATGGCGGATTACGTCCCAATGTGATTGCACCAGAAGCTAAAGCTGTAGTCGATGTAAGAGTCCCTAGCCCCGATGATGCCCAGCGGATTGAAGCTGCAATTCGCTCGCTCCAACCCACGATGGCGGGCAGTCAAATTATTGTTGAAGGCAGATTTGGCAGACCACCAATGGTAAAAAACCCAGCCAGCGAACAACTCTGGTTACTAGCGAAACATCTTGGCTCAGAATTGGGACTGGAATTAGCAGAAAGTACTGCCGGAGGGGGTTCCGATGGTAATACCACCAGTCTTTATACCCCTACTCTAGACGGTTTAGGAGCTGTGGGAGATGAAGCTCACGCGATCGGTGAGTTTGTCGAACTTGGACAGATGGTAGATCGCGCTGCCTTACTTGCAGGCTTGATTGCCAGCCCTAGTTTAAGTATTTGAGTGTAAAGTAAATTTTTAGGGAGAACAACCATGTTAAATCAATATTTTTTAAGTTCCCTAACCCGAATTTCCGATCTCGATGCGGTTCCTTTTGAAATTCAACCTCTACCGCGATCGCAATGGGCAACGGGGGATTATGTGCTAGGAGAAGTGATACCGCCGCTTAATCCCTCATCTCAAGTGGAATTAACTAATGGACGGATGGCAAATTTACTGCCGGGAGATCTCATTATTGGTGCCTTTGGCATCCGACAGGCAACCTTAGCAATTGTAGGGGATTGGCAGGATATTCCCCCAGATAATTCTCTCCATGCTTTGACTGCGGCTGGATTATTTGGTGAAGCTACTTCTGTTTCCTATCTATGGTCTTCTCCTCCACCTTTAATATATCAAGGTCATGTACTGCGGGAGGGACAGAAGTTATCAATGGATAACTTTATTAATCCTCTGCCTGAACAGCCTTACCAATGTCCGACAATTATGATTATTGGTACTTCCATGTCAGCCGGCAAAACCACCGCAGCAAGGGTAATTATCCGTCTACTAAGACAAATGGGTTTGCGAGTAATTGGGGCAAAATTGACTGGGGCAGGACGTTATCGAGATATTTTAGCGATGCAGGATGCGGGCGCTCAGCAGATATTTGATTTTGTCGATGTCGGTTTACCATCTTCGATCTGTGAACCAGAAGAATTTCGCCAACGCTTACGCCAACTTTTAACTAAAATTGCTGCCACCAAACCAGATGTAGTGGTTGCTGAAGCAGGGGCATCTCCATTAGAACCCTACAATGGGTCAATTGTTCTTGAGGAAATGCGATCGCAAATTAATTACACTATTCTCTGTGCCTCAGATCCCTATGCGGTAGTGGGAGTCAGTCAGGGCTTTGGATTGCGACCAGATCTCATTACTGGGGTGGCTACCAGCACCAGCGCGGGAGTTCAACTGGTGGAAAAATTGACTGGCATCAAAGCTTTAACCTTACCAGAGCAAAAATCTTGGCCACAATTAGGGGCAATGCTCAAAGAATCTTTGACAAGGACCTAGAACCTAAATTATATAATTTATTCAACGGGAACTGATCGCAGTAGGGAGCAATGCGGCAACCCCTTCGGTAGAAAATTCGCGAAACACATTAACGGCTAAGCCAAAAATTTTCTGGGGTTGTAAATCTTCTTTAACCAGACTCCAAATTCGTTGTACTTCTTCAGTATGCAAACGTTCATCTTCCGTTAAGGCGAGTAACAATTGATGACGCAGATATTGACCTTCTTCCGACATCAAATATTGCATTCCTAACTGGGCAGTGGGCAAAAGATCGAAGGCTTGATCGGAACGAGCGATCGCAATCATATTTTCCAGCCTCTGCCATTGGAATTTGCCATCTTGGATCAACACTTCCAACAGCCGTTTCCGTAATTGGGGAGATTCTCCAGTTAATAAACGACGGGAAACATAAGGATAAGAGACTTCGACAATTTTGAATTTAGGATTAAGGCTTAAGGCTAATCCTTCTTGAGTAATTAAAGAACGGATAATCAGGGCAAATTTGGCAGGAACACGGAAAGGATATTCATACATCAATTCCGAAAACTCATCAGTAATTGTCTTAAAATTAAAGTTCGCGACACTTTCTCCCATTGCTTGCCCCAATACTTTCTCTAATGCCGGAATAATGGGATTAATATCAGTATCGGGAGTTAAAAAGCCTAAATTAACAAAATCTCTAGCTAAGGATTGATAATCGCGATTGATTAGTTGTACTACCGCACTGGCTAAGGTTTCTTTGGTATCTTCATCTAACTGATCCATCATACCAAAGTCAATATAGGCCATGCGACCATCGATTGTGGCAAAAAGATTTCCTGGATGGGGATCAGCATGGAAAAATCCATGTTCTAGTAACTGACGTAAGCCAGAAGTCACACCAATACGAATCAACTCATCAGGATCTAAACCCGCAGCTCTCACAGCGTCGAGATCGGTAAGTTTAAAACCATGAATCCATTCGAGAGTTAGCACAGATACCCGACTATACTCGCGATAAATAAACGGAACTTTGACTTCGGGATCGTTTTTAAAGTTAGCGGCAAATTTTTCAGCGTTTTTGGCCTCGTTGATATAGTCGATTTCTTCAAACAGTTTACTGCCAAATTCATCAACGATTAAAGTCAGATCATGACCTAAGTTTAGAGGCAAAAATGGCCCTAACCAACGAGCACCTAAGCGCATTAAATACAAATCCAAAGTAAGAATCGGACGCAAGTTAGGACGTTGTACTTTAACCGCAACTTCTTCCCCTGAATGAAGTACACCTCGATATACTTGACCTAAGCTGGCAGCCGCAACTGGATGGGGCGATAACTCTCGATAAACTTGATCAATCGTGCAATCTAATTGACTCTCAATGATGCTATAGGCAATATGATTATCAAAGGGTGGTAAATCATCTTGGAGTTTAATAAGTTCATCAAGAAAATCTCGACGAATCAAATCTGGCCTGGTAGATAAGGCTTGTCCTACTTTAATAAATGTGGGTCCGAGGCTAGTTAAAATATTTCTTAGTTGAGTAGCTCTGCGTTGCGATGTTGCTACTGGTTGGTTTGTCCAGCGATCCCACTGCAAAAGAAGTAAAAAACTACCAAAGAACCAGATGATTTTGATGGCACGCCATATTACTAGCCAAGGCCGATAACGGTAGTATTTAGCGATCGCCTCTTGATTGTAACCGACTGGCGGTTCTTCTTCCAAGTTTTGATTTGAATTCACCATTTGATATGGACTCACAAGTCTCCTGATTGCCCCTCAATTACAAGTTAGTGTTTTGTCTACTGGTACTTACTAAATATTAGTATACAAAAATACAGATTTCTTAATCCAGCATAATATCATTCTATGAGAACGGTATACTACTTAATAATTAGTCATAATTGTTAAATTCTTGATACTTTTTGATTTTAATCCTTAATATTTTCATGGGATAACTATTTAGTTACTGATTAGTGACTGAGTTTTACTAATTGGTAACAGTTGCTAACATCTCCTGGGGAGTAAGGTTGGGATAGATTACCTGACCATCTTTAAACCAGATAATCCTTTGAGTTTGACGTGCTACTTCGGGTTCGTGAGTCACCATAATTACGGTGATCCCACTACGATGTAACTCTTGGAAAATCTCTAATACTTCTTGAGTTGTCCGTGAATCTAAAGCACCCGTCGGTTCATCAGCAAGCAAAAGTAGGGGCTGATTTACGATCGCCCTAGAGATAGCTACCCTTTGTTGTTGTCCGCCCGAAAGTTGATTTGGCTTATTGTTAAGTCTGTCTCCCAAGCCTAATTTAGTTAAAGTATTTTTAGCGCGATCTCGTCTGACCTCAGGGGGAATTCCCGCATAGATCATTGGTAACATGACATTTTCTAAGGCAGTCATTTGGGGCAGCAGATGAAATTGTTGGAACACAAAACCAATTTTGCGGTTACGAATCTCTGCTAATGGTTGCTCCTCTAGTTGAGAAACATCCACGCCATCAAGATAGTATTTGCCTGATGTCGGACGATCTAGGCAACCAATAATATTCATTACCGTAGATTTTCCAGAGCCAGAGGGTCCCATAATAGAACAGTATTCCCCTTGATTTACTACTAGGTTTACTTTGTCTAAAGCATGCACTGTAGTATTTCCGCTACCATAAATTTTTGAGACTTCTTCTAGGCGAACTATTCTAGGTTGATGATTCATACATTTATAATTCACAGTTCATACATTTATAATTCCCATGTTGTCCCAGATTAATTACGTAATTCGTTCTTTACAAGATGGCAAGTATTTAGTCGCACGTATTTCTCAAAAACAAGATCGAGCAGAAGCTAGTTACTTATTGGTTTTTAAATTAGATCACGAAGCCTTGTCCTATATTAATACCCATGCTCAAGAATTTGGCGATCGCCTAAGTGTAGAATCGGTATCTCCAACTCAACTCAAATCACTATTAAACCGTTGGGGTTATCAAGGAATCGGACTAGTTGAAGATCCCCTTATTCCCAACATTAGTTTCCTCGAAATAAACAACCCCTGACGGAGAAGGGTATAAGGCAATCCTAAAGGATTTAGCTGCGCGTCAGCTAGGGCTTCAGGGCAGAAGGCAGAAGGAGGAAAGTAGATCTCCGAAAAAGAAGATGAGAAACTTAGAATTAGGACATTAGTAAAAATGAACTAAAAATTTTAAGTTTCAGCAAGAGTTAAAAGGAATTTATTTTTTAATTTTCGGTTGATTATGATCGGGACAAGGAGGTGCCTTCAGAGAACGGTTTAACCATCCTTGAGCTTGATTAGTATGACTTAAAGCCGACTCTGGTTGTTCCTTAAGTAGGAAAACTAATGCCGATGCTAGTTGTTGAGCTGCTTGTGCTTTACGATCTCCTTTGAGACGATGCCAATCTTTATGGGGGATTGCTAATCTTCCTGCTAAAGCTTGAGCTAATTCTAGACTACTAAGATCCTGCAATGATGCTTTCTGAGATAGTTGGGTATTTTCTAACATGAGTTAATATCGTGAATATTTTATTCCTATCTTTAAATTTTAAAATGTCTAGTAACGAATCTTCCCCTAACTATGATAGTCGTGAGGAACATGATCGCAATGAAAACTCTTCTTCTAACAATGGCGATCGCGAAATAGCAAAGGTTTTAACAGAAGTTGGACAGTCTCTAGAAGAACTCAGAAATCGGTATTTGCAAGTTAAACAAGATTGGCAAAGACGTGCCGAACTTGTTAAATACAAACAAGAGTTGCAGCAAAAAAAAGCGAACAACCTTGAAAGAGAACCCATCAAAACTGAATTGAGAGATCTTGAACAACAAATTAGTGAATTAGAAATTAATTTAGAAAGTGTTCTGCTACCTGATTTATTTTGGCAGGCTGTGCGCTTTAGTGGCTTAGGAATCGTGATCGGTTGGGTGTTAAAATCTCTTGCTAGTTAGTAAGATTAGTTGCGATCGCGTAATAATCAAACTATCAATCATTGCTCCTGATCTTAGTTATCAGATGCTTCACTCAATAACGCGATCGTGTCTTCACACCAAGCAATCCGATAACTTTCATAACCAATTCCACAGCGCAAAGTTGCATAGATACATTTTTGCTCAAAGGTTAATTGGGAAGTATCGGCAAATTTTTCTTGCTCAATTTGCTTATATTCAGCTAACTGTTGTGAATGAATTTGTTGATGGCGTTTAATTTCCTGCAAAATCACCGACTTTGGCACTAATTTGGCGGCAATTACTTTAACTAATAACTCTTCACGAATTGCCATTGGTTCGGCGGGTTCTAGTGACCAGGTTTTGAGTATTTCTATACCTTTATCAGTTATTTTATAAAGCTTTTTATCGGGGCGACCTTCTTGGGGAATAATTTCTGATGCGATCGCCCCTTCCTTTTCTAATTTCCCCAATTCTCGATATATCTGTTGTTGGCTAGCCTGCCAATAGTATTTACTAGTTTGGGAAAATTTCTTCCAGAGATCGTAACCACTATAGGATTCATTTCCTAAGGTTGCCAAAATTGTGTGCGCTAATGCCATTTTTCAGTTATAAGTAAACAAATAATCGACCGCTGACCTGCTTGAAGTCAAGAGCCTTTAACAAAATCTGCTTGACATATTCAATAAATTTAGTATAACTTTTTTTGTATATTCAAAAAATTGTATAAATACAAATTGTATATTAGCGGACACTCTCTCTGCTACCAAACAATGAGTCAAAAGTTTAGGAATAATAATAAATGATGAAGCGATTTTCTTTCGGGACTTTACTATTGGCTTTTATTGGGAATCTGGCCGTTTCAGCGAACGCTTTAGATAGTACAAGCAGTAATTTGACAGTTAATATAGATAGCCTGAGGAATCAAAACGGGCAAATTTGCCTGAGTCTTTTTTCAGACAGTCGGGGATTTCCCAGTGACGGGACTCGCGCTTTACAAGCAAAATGTATTGATTTAGCAGAAGAAACTTCCACAATTACATTTCAGAATTTGAGACCAGGAAGTTATGCTGTAGCTGCCTTTCATGATGTCAATGAAGATGGCATCTTCAATTTGAATAGTCTTGGTATCCCAAAAGAAGGCTTTGGCTTTTCGAGAAACCCCAAGATTTTAACTGGTCCTCCTAAGTTTGGAGATGTAGTCTTGATTATTGTCGGACCAAAAAACAACATTCGAATTGAATTGCAATATTTTTAGCTGAACTGGCGAGAAGCCCATTGACATACTCAACAAGTTTAGTATACTATTATTTGTATACTAAAAAAGTTTAATGTCTACAAATTGTATATGACTTAACATTCTTGGTCTACTAATGAAGTTATGAATCAGCAATCTATAACGGATTTCGTAAAACCAGAATCATCTTCTGGGATAGAGGAATCTTTATTGCCCCTCAGACAAAACAGTTCTCTTCAATGAAAAAGATGGCAAATTGTATCAGCTAGTTTGCTTCTCTTGCTCGCTGGTATCGGAATCGGCAAATTTGAAGCAAATACTTCTGCAACTCAGACCGCACCAATACAGACTCAAGTTAAACCACTGACCGTCAAGACGACTCAAATTCAATTGGTCAATAGCTATCAAACCGTCCAAAGCTATACAGGGGAAGTGGTCGCAAGACTAAAAAGTGAAGTTGGCTTTGAGCGTAGCGGTAAGTTAGTAACAGTTTTAATTGACGAAGGCGATCGCGTTACTCCAGGAACAGTTTTAGCGAAATTAGATACCAAAAATTTAGCAGCACAACATCAGTCTTTAATCGCCCAAAAAGCCCAGGCAACAGCCAGATTAGCGGAACTCAAAAATGGTGCCCGAGCAGAAGATATTGCCGCAGCCGAGGCTAGAGTTAGAGATCTCGAAAAACAATTAGAGTTGGAACAGTTAAAAAGCGATCGCCGAGCCTATCTTTATAATGAGGGTGCAATTTCCGCCGAACAGTTAGATGAAGTTGCTTTTAACTCTCAAGCTTTAGCAGAGCGTCTGACTAATGCCAAAAGTAATCTAGCAGAATTAATCAACGGTACTCGTTATGAACAAATAGCGGCGCAACAAGCAGTAGTCGATCAATTGTCAGCTCAAATTGCCGATCTAGAAATTACTATTGCCAAAAGCACCCTGAAAGCTCCTTTTTCTGGAGCTATCTCGATGCGTCATGTCGATGAGGGGACAGTAGTCGAGGCTGGTCAAGCAATCTTGCGTTTAGTCAGTGACAGCCAACCAGAAGTAAAAATAGGTGTGCCGATTAATGTTGCGGCGAAACTGTCATCAGGCAGTCAACAAATAGTAGAGATTGGCGGTAAAACTTATCAAGCCAAAGTAAAGTCAGTTTTGCCAGAAGTCGATCCAGCTACTCGAACTCGAACAATTGTTTTGAGGTTAGCCGCAACTGCTCAAGTCTCACCTCAAGAAATTGCTCGTTTACAAATCACTCAAACCATAGCGACCGAAGGCTATTGGCTACCAGTAACGGCTTTAGTAAAAAGCGAACGTGGTTTATGGTCTTGCTATGCAATAGTCGTAACAGATAGTAATGAAGCTAATAATTATCAAGTAGAACGTCGATTAGTAGAGGTCTTAGAAACTAATGGCGAACAGGTTTTAGTTAAAGGAACATTGCAACCAGGAGACGCGATCATTACTGAAGGGGCACAAAGATTGGTTCCTGGTCAATTGGTAGACTGGGCATTGCCCAGCAGATAATTAAAATTGTCAGCAAATAATGAGGTTAGAAATGAAAAATATCGCAGAAAAAAATGGGACAAAAATTGCTACTACTGCTATTATCTGGGGTTTTGCAACAGGAATGATAGCTATTTGTATTCCTTTGGTTGCGATATCTCGAAGTGGTATTATCTTACCACTAGCTGTCATTTTAGGAGCTAGTACAAGTACAGTTATAGTTTGGCGTGATGCTAATCAAAAAGCCGTAGAATTAGCAAATAATTTGCAGCAAATAGAACAACGAATCAGAAATTTAGAAACTATTTGTAGTAGTGAAGATTTTGACTTTAATTATCAATCAAAGCAACTAGATAATTCTATTAAAACCTAATGGTAAATGTTATTAATACTACTAAGTAGGCACACAGAATTAACTACACATCTTTTTCCCGTAACACCTAACACCTAAACCCTATCTTCACGCTAGTAATTAATTTTGCACAAGTACTTAACATGTTTACTCTATTTTATCGCAATACAAGATTACTGATTCTTACTATTATTTTGATTTGTGTCTGGGGCATTTCTTCTTACTTCACTCTACCAAGGTTAGAAGACCCAGAATTAGTTTCTCGTAATGCTGTGGTTAAAACTTTTTATCCTAGTACAGATGCCGAGAGAGTAGAAGCTTTAGTCACCGAAAAAATTGAAGATAAGCTAACGGAAATCGAGGAAATTGATAATTATAGTTCTACTTCTCGTAGTGGTAGTTCTATTATTAATATCGAGTTACAGGATAGTGTAACGAAAGAACAAGTAGATTCTGTTTGGACAAGGGTTAGGAATAAACTAGATGAAGTTAAGGCTGAGTTACCTAATAATATTAGAGAACCAGAATTAGAAGAAATTAAAGTTAAAGCCTATGCTTTAATTACTGCCTTAACTTGGCAGCAAGATGACCAACCTAATTACGGCATTTTACGTCGGCAAGCAGAAGTTTTTCAAGAACGATTAGAGCAGATACCGGGAACAGAAGAAGTAGAAATTTTTGGCGATCCAGATGAAGAAATTGTAGTCGAAATCAATCCTCAAGCTCTGGCTAGTTATAATCTAACAGCAAGAGAATTATCCCAACAAATTGCCCAAAGTGATAGTAAGATTGCTGCAGGACAATTACGGAGTAATGATAATAATTTATTGCTTGAAGTTGCCGGAGAATTAGATACTTTAGCCAGAATTAGACAAATTCCGATTAATTTTGGTAACAATGGTCAATTTATTCCCTTAAAAGATATTGCCACTATTAGTAAAGGAATCACCGAACCAGCTAATGAACTTGCTTTGATTAATGGCTATCCTGGAATTGCGATCGCAGTTCATGTAAGATCGAAACAAAGGCTAGATCTCTGGTCAAAAGCAGCACAGCAAAAGATAGCTGAATTTCGCGCAGAGTTACCCAGTAGTATTGGCTTACCGATTATTTTCGCCCAAACTGGTTATGTAGAAACCAGACTTAATGCTTTAATTATTAATCTCTTACTAGGTGCTGCTCTAGTTTTTGGTGTAACTGTAGTGATGATGGGTTGGCGCAGTGCTTTAATAGTGGGTTCGGCGTTACCGCTATCAGTATTGATGGTGTTTGGCTGGATGAATTGGTTAGATATCCCTCTGCACCAAATGTCGATTACAGGATTAATTGTTGCTCTGGGAATTCTGATTGATAATGCGATCGTGATGGTCGATGAAGTTGCTGGAAGACTTAGAGACTTAGGGACTGGGAGACGGGGGGACAAGGGATACGGGGAGACCAGGAGACCAGGGGATAAATTGTCTACTACTGAAGTAAAAACTGCGATCAGCAGTAGTATCAAGACGTTAGCAATTCCACTGTTAAGTTCAACTCTAACTACTATTTTAGCTTTTTTACCGATCGCGCTGTTACCGGGAAGTGTGGGGGAATTTGTCGGCACGATCGCGGTTACCGTCATCGTAGCTGTCTCTTGTTCGCTATTTATTTCTTTAACCATAATTCCCACTTTAACTGCTAATTTACATCGTTATGGCAGTAGCAAACCAGAAAATATAACCAGTAATAATCTTAATTCTCCCCCCATCTCCCTATCTCCCCGTGACGCGGAGCGAAGCGGAGCTAATCCTTTAGGGCTTCCCATCACCTCGTCAAAATGTTTACAGACAGGTATTTCTTTCCCCATTGTGAGTCGGTTATATCGACTAACTATCAAATGGACTACAGCAAAACCTCTGTTATCGATCTTCCTCGCTTTACTATTACCAGCGATTGGTTTTATCCAAGCGGGAAGCTTAGAACAACAATTCTTTCCTGCTGCGGATCGGGATCAACTACAAATCGAACTAGAGTTACCTGATTCAGCTTCTTTAGCGCAAACTCAAACAGTAGCACAACAAATTCGTCAACAAATAATCAAGAATACTGAAGTACAAGAAATCCACTGGCTATTAGGTAAAAGTATTCCCAGTTTTTACTACAACTTGACTGGTGGTAAAGAGCAGCAAGCTAATTATGCTCAAGCCTTAGTCCAATTAAATACCCTATCCTCAAGTTCGATCACCCAAAAGCTACAAAATGAACTAGATAAAGCATTTCCCTCAGCCAGAATTATTGTCAGACAGTTAGAACAAGGACCGCCTGTCGCGGCACCTATTGAAATGCGAATTTATGGCTCTAATCTCGAAATATTACAAACACTGGGAGAAATAGCGAGACAATCTTTGGTGAAAATCCCTGAAGTAACCCATACCCGCGCTAGTTTAGCAGAAATTCAACCTCAACTAGAAATACGAGTAGATGAAGAACAAGCGCGTTTAACAGGATTGGATCGCACAACTATTGCGCAACAGTTAGATACAGTTTTAGAAGGTGCGGTTGGTGGTTCGGTTTTAGAATCAACCGAAGAATTACCCGTCAGAGTTCGTTGGGGAAATCGCGATCGCGCTAACTTATCCCAAATTACTTCTTTAGATCTATTAGCCAGATCTCCTAGTCGCCATAGCAATCAAAATAATACTCTCAATGCAGTTCCTCTCTCTTCCTTGGGGAAAATTCAACTTACCCCAGAACTAGCGCAAATTACTCATTACAACGGACAAAGAGTTAATACAATTCAAGGTTTTCTCGCAGCGGGAGTCTTACCAGCAGAAGTTTTAAGTCAATTTCAAGCTAAATTAATCAAAAACAAATTTGACCTACCTCCTGGTTATAGTTATGAATTTGGTGGAGAGTCAGAGGAAAGAAGTGATGCCATAGGAGGTTTAGTTTCTACTGTGGGGGTGATAGTAGTAGTTATGGTAGCGGTTTTAGTGCTTTCTCTGGGTTCTTTTCAACTGGCAGCCGTTATTGGTATTGTCGCGATCGCCTCATTTGGGTTAGGAATATTCTCTATCTGGCTATTTGGCTATCCCTTTGGATTCAATCCCATTATCGGAACCGTGGGATTGATTGGTGTGGCAGTCAATGATTCGATTGTGATGCTCAGTGCAATATCTAATCATCCGCTAGCCAAAACTGGCAATGCCAAAGCAATCCAAGATGTAGTAATGCATTCAACTCGCCATGTTCTGACTACAACTTTGACAACGGCGATCGGATTTGTCCCATTATTATTATCTGGTGGTGAATTTTGGCCTCCTTTAGCTGTGGCAATTGGTGGTGGGTTAGTAGGCGCGACTTTATTGGCTCTCTATTTCATTCCTGCTACCTATTATTTGCTGAAATCACATCAGTTTGCCGTTAAAACTATAAAAATTAGGAAAGAAAGATTGTTTGTTGACTTCTGATATATATATGGTATAGTCATTCAGTGCAATAAACAGCAGATTGCAACTTATTGTGTGAGGAGTCTATATGAAAAAGCTAGCATTATTATCTTCAGTGTTTATAGGTTTGGCCTTGACCTCAGCTTCTAATCTGGTTTTAGCAGGGTCTAAGCCTAATTTCAATGCTCAACTGTTAGCCCAAACGACAGAACAACCGAAATCTTCAGAGGAGACTATTAAAGACTTTATTGATAGTCTCAATCTTACAGATGAGCAAAAAACGGAAATTACAACTATTGTTACCGCTTATCGACCTGAAATAATTGAGACTTTTCAGGAGCTTGCAACTTCATTAAATGACTTAGATCAAGTTGTTAAGCCCGAATCTTTAACTAATGACATTCGTATTGCTAGAGACAATGCGATCCATTTAGAACGGAAATTAAGTAATCTAATGTTTGATGAGTTGATGGCCATCAGAGATGAATTAACTGTTGAACAACGTGAGCGAATCAATAAGCGTATTCGTAAACTGGCATCTCAACAAGCAAACCAATAGCAATGACAGCTTTTTATCCGAGAAGCACAAAGGCGATCTCTTCGAGATTCGCTGCCCCTGCAGCTAGAGCTGCGCAAGCGCGGGGTGCAAACTGATTTTCAGCCCCATAGGTAACACCAAAAATATAGGATATTGTTTAGTGAAATCAGAGATCTCCCATGATAGCTGTATATTCCCTAGTCTCAACGGGATTTATTGCTATTTTTAAATCCATTGCTGTAACTCCCATTTTCGATAGAGAATCAAATATCCGTTTTTTAGCAGACTCTACATATTCATCAAATTCATCTGTTAATGTGTCTTTGGAAACGTTGGTCAAAACTCTAATATGTGCAGTAGTTCCTTCCAAATGTACATCAACATAACGAAGTCGAGTTCGTCGGGAAATTTCAGGATAGTCTTCTCTGAGTTGGTGAATTTCTAAGTCAACGCGGTTAGAAATATAAAATTCTTTTAGGGAATTTGTTAATGGAGCACATAACAACACCATAATGAACAACCAAATCAGAAGTGTTTGAAATGCTTTATGAAGACTGCCATAGGATTGAGAAAGGAAAATAATACAAGCGGCAAAGACAATTCCCGTTAAGTTAGCTAGAAAGAGTAAAAATGCTCCTGCAGATACACTAGTATTACCGACTACAACTTTACCAATCTCACCCGCAAGCTCAGGTCCTATTCCCAAGCCAATTCCTGCTACACACAAAGGAGGGACCAGCGCAACGGCAATGGCAACTCCAGCAATAGAACTCGCAATACTGAGACGGGTTAAAGAAAATGAACCGGCTGCCCCAGCGGCGATCGCAACCCCTAAGTCCATTAAATTGGGTGCAGTTCGTGCTACGATTTCTGAACCCACAATATTGATAGGAAGCAAAGCAGTAATTGCATAAGAGACTAAAATAGTCGTAGTAGCTCCTAAAAAGACAGTTACTATCGAACGCTTATACAACTTCCAATTAGCCGTAACAATAGCAAAAGACATACTTAAAATCGGGTTCATCAAAGGAGCAACAATCATGGCTCCAATAATTACTGCGCTACTATTTGACAGAAGTCCCAAGGTAGCGATTACCGTAGCACTGATCAACAAGAAAAAGAAACCAAAAGAGGGAATGGAAGCAGCTTCACGAGAATAGGCTACTTCTTCTACAGGCACAGGTTTCTCTAAATATATGCGCCAACTGTCTGTAGCTGTTTTCCATAATTCCCAAAGTTGCCGAAATTGCTTGCTCATCTCTTCTTTTCTGGTTGTCACATCTCAGAAGCCCTGGCTATACAATAGAACGACGTGAAAAATAAAACCATTAGTTGTAGTAAATCTACACTAAAGGAGAAATTTGTCTTCTACTTCAGGAAAAGCCTAATCTGCGATGAAAGAAATACAGATATCAATTAAGATTAGTTAAGAGGAATAGGTTTAATTTTAAATGCTTAGAGAACATAAGATCTCACAGAATTGCTATCCCTCAAAACAAAATTGACAGAGTAGAACTTTATCGAAGATGTTTTCTCTTGATTGATCTTTAGTTTATTGTGCTAAATAGTAGGTTAAACTACAATGTCCTCAAAAACCTTAACCCCAAGCTTCACTTCTAAGTACTCACCGAAATCTGTACAGAATTCAGCTAACGGTATGGCTGAAAGTGTAGCTACTTGTTGTGCGTTTATCAGACCACTGGCTTGTAACCCTGCTAGGACTCTGCCTCTAGCTCCTTCAGTACAAGGAAGTACTCCACCTACTACTTTGCTTGCTGCATCATCTTCGATAGTTTCCATAACATCAAGATTTTCTAACAGAAAATTTTCAACAAGATTAGTGTTAGCCATTTTAAAAACCTCGTTTACAACTGTAGTAATTTAAAAATTTGTAGCAGTAAGCATATAGGTTAGTACAGCATGTTTTGCTTAAAGAGGATTTTAGTCTCTACTCTTCACAAGTAAAGTCTTGATTTCCCCTTCTGCATCCTGCCTCTCTCTGTGCAGGAATTTCAGACTTAACGGAAAAAGTAAGAACAGAGAATAGGGAGTAGGGAACAGAAAAATTTCCTAACCAGAAAATTTAGTGTTATACATTACTGCAAACTTTACAGCTAAAATCATACAATATCACTTGTGAAGATAATGTGAGGTGAGGTTAATCCGTAACCTTTATTGATTGTTATAATGATGTAAACTTATGTAATCATATAGTTATGCAACCAGAACTAGATTGATTATACTAAGTCTATTTACGATAAAAAAGAGCTACAGTAACAAATAATACTTCACATAAATCATATAGATAATAGTTCGATAAAGCCGCGTCAGAACTAATTATCAATGAGCCAAAGATAGGGCTACCAAAAAATACATTACTTAATTAAATATTGTTGGTTATCGTATTAGTAATTCTCACGTAAATTTACGTGAGAATTTTAACCAATTTCACTAAGGCTGGTATTATTATTCGCGATCGCTGTGGCTTTTACTAATCCAAACTTCCTTAAATAAAATAGCCAAGTAATGCTTTTGATTATTCAGGCGATCTTAAAAAATCTCAAATAGCACTCAATATAAACTATTCGGTTTTCAGTGCGAGTAAATAATGTCAATATTTTGAACTTAAAACTCTTGGTTCTTGGCTTCTGGCTCTTGACTTCTCGGTCTCAAAACTTCAGTTTTCACTTTACGGATGCGGTTTTAAAGCAGTGAGAGCTCCTTTCTCAGAAACCTCTTTGAAGTATGTAATAATTATTTACTTGAGTGTGAAGGGTTCAAGTAACCTTATCCTGATATACTGACTTCTGAGTTTGATCACTTATCACTCTATATGAGGTTCGGTTTTACGACTTCCAAGAAATCACTGATCCCGATAGGATATTAGCTAGATTGCCATACAAGTTACTAAACTTTATTTGGGTATTAATAGTATTAGCTCATTGTTTTAGGAGGTCGAGATAGAAGTGCGAAACTGGCTGCTACAAACCATAAGTGATATTCTAAATAGCCACCAAGAAATTGAGCGTGATATCTCGATAGATAATGCTTCGACCACAGATTTTCCCAAAACAGAAGAAAATCGACGTTTAGCCACCTTAAAAGCCCAACGGGAATGGTTTGGCGCGATCGCTGCTTTAGAGCAATTACTCCTATCTACCCTAGATATAAGTCACGATAAAAAGCTGCAAGGTCTGATTTTTTCAGCGCCAGCACCAATTTTAAGCAATTTAGAATTATGTACTCGGTTGCAAGCAGGAATCTTTACTCCCGATGCGCTTAAACCCCATGTATTAATGCCCTGCAATCACCATAATGTCGTGGAACATGATCAGAATCATCACAACTCTTCAATTCTTGAACTACCATTAATTCCCTACGATCCTATCGCTAAAGAACAATTTTGTTTGATTTTCACCCAAAAATTTGCTTTAGTAATGGTTTTAGGACAAGATGCTTCGGGGATGCCTAACTTCAATTTCTCCTTTGCCCCAGAAACAATTAAATTAATTTGGCTAACTTTGCGATCGCGTTTGCAGATATTAAGTTATGATCGTCTCTCACAAATAGATCAACTAATAGAACATTTTGTGCCGCCAATGCCTGATTATCGCTTAGTTAGTCAGTTTACCCGTAATTTATTACAAAATTTACCCAATCTTACCGCCCTAGCTATTGGCACGACTCGTAAAATTGAAACGATTGCCGTATCCCCATCGAAACCAGAGACTACTACTGAATATACTTCTCCTCTAGCCAATGCTAGTCCTAGTAGCAAAATAGAGATGGAATTATTGCAAGCTCTTACCCATGAAATCCGCACTCCTCTAACTACCATTCGCACCATGACCAGGTTGTTATTGAAAAGGAGCCAAGATTTTTCCTCCAAAGTAATCAAAAGATTACAAACTATAGATCGCGAGTGTACAGAACAAATCGAAAGGATGGAATTGATCTTTCGAGCTGCGGAATTAGAATCAACTACTCCTACTTCCCATCCTGTTCATCTAACTTCTTGTTGTTTGGCTACTGTATTACAGGAAAATATCCCCCGTTGGGAACAACAAGCTCAAAGACGCAATGTTACCTTAGAGATTGTTTTACCACAAAAACTGCCCCCAATTATCAGCGATCCTGCCATGCTAGATCGGGTATTAACTGGACTAATCGAAACTTGCACTCGCAGTCTATCCCATGGGGGAAATCTTCGGCTGACAATCTCTACCGCTGGCGATCGCTTAAAATTACAAGTTCTCTCCCATTGTAATCAGACTAATAATCCCTTCAAAGCTCTAGGTCAATTACTGATGTTTCAACCCGAAACAGGCTGTTTGAGTCTCAATCTTGATGTCACGAAAAATATGTTCCAAGCTTTAGGTGGAAAACTGACTGTCAGACAAAGATCCCGACAAGGAGAAGAATTAACCATCTTTCTTCCTTTAGGAACACAATCAATTAATAATCAACAGTTAACAGTCAATAGTTGACAGTTATCCGCTAAGATTTACTTGGTCATTAATTGATATTTCAGCGTTCATAATTCATAATTGACACGATCGACTAACACGATAAACTAAAATATGCTCGCTATTGAGGAAGGGAAATGGAGCTAGAATATCCTGACGATTTACAATATCTTGACAGTCACGAATATGTTCGTATAGAAGGTGAAATCGCAACCATTGGCGTTAGTGCCTTTGCGATTGATCAATTAGGCGATCTGGTGTTTATTGAATTACCAGAAGTTGGTGACGCGATAGAAATAGGAGATTCTTTCGGTACTATCGAATCGGTAAAAGCAGTAGAAGATCTCAAACCACCTGTCTCTGGGACTGTTATCGAACAAAATGAAATGGCGATCGAAACACCTGAATCTATTCAAGAAGATCCCTATGGAGAAGGCTGGCTCATTAAGGTACGGATGGATCATCCTGATGAAGAATTAACCGATGTTATGTCGGCTGCTGAATACCGCGCTTTAGTAGAAGGAGAAGATTGACATAAGACACATAATATAGAATTGCGGTGCCGGGATGGGGGATAACAGTTCAGTTTATGGTGTTGAACCAATAGAATCTTCGAACCCCCTTCCCCGTGCTGACTAGGAGAAGTAATATGCACCATTAGGAAGTGGTAAATAAAAGCGTCACTTTATCCCCAGTCATTTTATTCTCAGTCCCGAAACCTTACTTAAACGAGAATTACTACATATGGGATAATTACTGAGACAAGTTATTGAGTTTTATTGCCAAATTATTTATTAAAAAATGCGTTTTCAACCACCTATGACAATGATGGATTTCTTTCGCAAAAGTGAAGGAATCTGGTTTATTGAAAGAAGCGTACATCATTTTGATGTTACTCAAAACGAATCAGGTAGATCTAATCTCATTGTTGATGTGATTCATCCCGAAGATTCTAGAGTAGAAGAAGTATGTTCTCTCCAAGGAGTAGATATTGCCAAAGCTCAAGGTGGCGCTAGTTTCCGTTGGATGGCAACTACTGACGAAAAAGAACCCAATGAAAATTATGCAGCTATCTTAATTGATATTCCTGATGATGATACTGGATTAACAGGAAAACTAATCCGCAACAAAGGTTATGTAGAAGGGATTCCCGTTGTGAGTCGTTACTGGTTTGGGCAAGATGGTATTTTAACTATCAACACAGATTATGATAATAACCAGGGACAAGAACGCGCTTGGTTTATTAATGATGATTTTCGGGTTCGTGTGAGTACTACAAAAATGATGAATGGAATTAATCTGACAACTTGTTGTTCCGAACGTCGTTGTGTCTCTCTCGAAGCTTTAGCCAAAATGGTGGAACGTCATCATGCTATTTCCGCTGCGAGGCAATAATAGGTAATGAGTAATAAGTAATAAGTAATGAGTAATATTAATGAGGGATGACTTGTTAACTCATAACTGATAATTGTCTCAACTAAATCATTTATTTTATACAGCTAGTTAATTTTTGCAGCAACTAATAACTAAACGGCATTTTCTGATCTTATTATCTCTGCTTTTAATTACTCCCCTTGGCTTATTTTCTAAGGTTTATGCAGGAATTGGTCAAGAATGGATTAATGGATATTCAGGGGATATTTTGTATGAGATTTTTTGGTGCTTAGTTATCTTTTGGTTCTTTCCTACAAAAAAAGCTATTACAATCATTCCTCTAGGGGTATTTCTCATTACTAGCATGATTGAAGTTTCTCAGTTATGGTTTTCCCATGTACCTGAAGTAATTCGCTCAACAATAATCTGGCGCTTAATCTTGGGTTCAACTTTTGTTTGGTGGGATTTTCCCCATTACGCGATCGGTTGTTTTTTGGGTTGGCTGTTATTATATCAATTAGACAAAATACCTAGATAAGTATCATGTATCAATTATCAACCCATCGATTGTTAGAATAAGTTTTGGGCTTTTAAATCTCTATCCTAATGACCATAGAAGAAACTCCTAAAACATCTTGGAAAAAACAAGTAAAAGAAAATCTTGTTACTATAGCGATCGCACTTACCATTGCTTTACTGATTCGGGTTTTTATCGCCGAACCTCGATACATTCCTTCCGAGTCCATGCTACCAACTTTAGCAGTCGGCGATCGCTTAGTAATCGAGAAAGTTTCCTATAATTTTCAACCGGTACATAGGGGAGATATCATCGTCTTTCAACCACCAAGACAACTACAAGTTCGCGGATACAAAGCTGACCAGGCTTTCATCAAAAGAGTGATCGCCAAAGAAGGGGATACAGTAACAGTTCAAAATGGTATTGTTTATGTAAATAGTCAACCATTGCAAGAAAATTATATTGCTCAATTGCCGCAATATAACATGTCACTTGTTACTGTTCCCGAAGGCAATTTATTTGTTATGGGAGACAATCGCAATAATAGTAACGATTCCCATATTTGGGGCTTTTTACCCGAAAGCAATATTATCGGTCACGCAGTATTTTGTTTTTGGCCTTTTGGAAGAATTGGCAGTATTTAGGTCGAATCTTCTGTGGATTAGCTTATCAGCGTTGGGTGATAAGCTAATCCACATTATCTAAATTCTTCTCGTCTCCCCATGTCCTCATCTATCTTTTACGAGAACCTACCATCCTGTCACCACCATCACCAAGACCGATAAAATTATCAGTAAAACTACAGAGTTTAAATTAGACAAGCTTCATTGGGACTTTACCAAAAATTTACATAATCATTATAAAGTAGCAACAGTGCAATAAAACTTCACTAATAATTCACGTATTTATTATATACTATTATATAGTTATATAGTCATCCAAAAGAAATTGGTCAGATTCTTTCTACTTAGTCTACTAATACAAATCTAACGTCAACCAAAAGTATCAACAAAGTGATTCTGTTTGCTAAGGCCTTATTGTTACTTACAACAGATTTCGCCGTTAATATCAATATCTAATGTTTATACATAGACAATATTGATATCAGTACTTTTGCCTATGCTAATCATGATAATTTTGCGCAAAATTATCAGAAAAATTTCCTCAAGATATTTTTTTTGCTAGAGTTTTTTCTGAGATCATAATAGTTTCATAACTAGCAGCTTAAGTCACTTATCCAAAATTTTTGCAAACGATAAATATTTATGATGGAATTCCGCACAATTACCGGCGAAGAGAATAATCTACAAAATCCTCAACTAGGAAGCGAGGGCACAAATTTAATTCGGCTGTTAGAACATTTTTATGAAGATGGGTTTAATGCTTCTAGAGTCACCGGCCCCACGGGTAATCTTCTGCCCAATGCTCGCACAATCAGTAACAGAGTAGTCGCCCAAACAGAATTGGTTCCCAATTATCTCCAAACGACGGACTGGCTGTGGCAGTGGGGACAATTTATTGACCACGACGTGACACTCAATGAAGGGAATCCCGCTACTAGTCCCCCAGAAGACCGCACCCCCATTCCAGTTCCGCAAAATGATCCTAATGATCCCTTCGTTAAAAATGGGCTGACAGAGTTACCCCTGATTCGCTCAGCCGCCGCAGAAGGAACTGGAACCGATCCCAGCAATCCTCGCCAACAGACCAATGAGATTACTCATTTTATTGATGCTTCTGCGGTCTATGGCTCAACTCCAGAAGTCGCCCAAGCCTTACGGGATCCTAGTGGCGGTGGCCGACTGTTAACTCAGACTAGAGCGCTACCTACCGGAACGGAAGAACTCTTGCCTTACCAAAATGCCGCCAATGTTCCGGCAGCTAATCCCGTAGGACTATCGCCCAGTGAAACCTTTGCTGCTGGTGATGTTCGGGTCAATGAACAATTTGGATTAACTGGAATCCATACTCTCTTCGTACGGGAACATAATCGCATCGCTGGGGAGATTGAAGCGAAACTAGCTGCAGCAGAGGCTGAGATTGTCGCCAAGTTTAACGAATCAGGACTAAGTGAGAATGATTTTATTTATGAATCCGCTCGGAAGGTAGTTGGAGCGAAAATCCAAATCATCACTTATAACGAGTTTCTCCCCTTACTAATTGGTTCACAGTTTCAATCGAGAGATAACGTCTTCGGCAACGGATTGGGAATTGCACCTTTCACCGGATATCAACCCAACGTCGATCCTAGTGTGAGCACGGAATTCGCTAATGCCGCTTATCGCTTAGGCCATACTTTGCTCTCCCCAGAAATTCAGCGAGTCACGCAAAATGGTCTCCAGGGCACTTTTACAGGAAGTGCTTTTTTCGATACCAAGCAAATTTACGACCCCGAAAATAATACTGGTCTCGGAGTTAATTCGGCCTATTTGGGTCTGGCATTGCAAGCTGCCCAAGAATACGATAACCAGATTGTTGACGGCGTGCGTAATTTCTTATTTAACGAAGTCAGGGGCGGTTTCGATTTAGCTTCAGTGAATATTGCCCGAGGACGGGATGTTGGTCTGCCCACGCTCAACGAAGCACGTCAATTGCTGGGCTTAACTCCCTACAGTAGCTTCGAGCAAATTAGTTCGACCCCTGGGGTAGCCGAACGCTTGGCCGCAGTTTATGAGTCAGTAGAGGATGTGGACTTATGGCTCGGCGGAATTTCGGAAGATGCGGTTAATGGTGGTTTATTAGGAGCAACTTTTAACTTGATTGTTTCTGAGCAATTCCAGCGCTTACGGGATGGGGATCGCTTTTTTTATCTCAATGAGTTAGCTCACCTTAAAGTCTTGGCTCCAGAGATCGAGACTACTAGCCTATCAGGGTTGCTCCGCCAGAATACACCAGAAGATTTCATTATCCAGGACAACCCTTTTATTCTTCCCTATGAGAATCGAGTTACCGGAACCGAATCGGGTGAGCTCCTTCCAGGAGGCGAGCAGGCTGATTTGATCGAGGGTTTAGGCGGTGACGATGAGCTTCGAGGGAACAACGGCCCAGATATCTTATTTGGTGGCGATGGCAATGATACGGTTCAAGGAGGAAATGATGATGATGTTCTTTATGGTGGCAGTGGCAATGATCAACTCAGAGGAGATAACGGTCAAGATCAGCTCCTAGGTGGTAATGGTAACGATCTCCTTCAAGGGGGAAATGACAACGATACTCTCCATGGTGGTAACGGTGCTGATCGCTTCGTTTTTGGTGGGGAAGGAATTCCATTCAATGCTCTGGGTATCGATAGGATCAGCGATTTTCAGGTGGCACAGGAGCAAATTATCCTTAGTGAAGCTACTTTTAGCAACTTAGAGGGCGCCATTTCCTTTGAACTATTCGATGATCTTGAGGTTGCTGGTCTCAGTGATGCCCATCTGCTCTACAATCGGTCTACTGGTGCTCTGCTCTATAATGCCAATGGTGCCGCTCCTGGATTGGGTGACGACGGTGGCATTTTTGCCCAACTCAATCCTAACTTGGAGCTTTCAGTTAATAATTTTGCTTCTGTTTAACTTCACTGTAAAAGGATTGCGCTATAACTCTAATTTTCAGCTAATTTTCTGGAGAAGGAGTATTACGTAATCTTTCTCGAATAACATCATCATCTGGTAAGGGAGTATTCTGCAATCTCTCTCTCAAAGAAGGTTCTGGGGTAGCAGAAGAAGGTTCTGGAGTATCAGAAGATTTCCTATCAGGAAGAGGAGTATTACGCAGCCTCTCTCGAATAACATTATCGTCTGGTAAAGGAATATTACGCAATCTTTCTCTGAAAGCTTCATCTGGAGAAATAGGCTTGGGGGTTTCTAGTGTGGGAGTAACAGGTTGCGGTTTTTTTGGTTTAGACCGTTCGGGTTGAGGCGGCGTAACGGGTTGGGATGTTTCTGATTCTAGAGGAGCAAGCTCGGGACTTTCTGGTTGAGACGTTTCTGTGTCGTTCTCGTTGCTTAAAGATGGCACTGTAAGAGAAGGACAAATTTCTGCATTGTACTTATAGTCAACAGTTACCTGATAAGGTTTATTATTTTTGATCTGATTGTCAAAATCATATGCTTGAAGATCTTTGATTGCCTGTTGATTAAACACTGGATAGGGAGAACTTTTCAGCAATTCTGCACTGACAATTTGATTACTAGAATTGACAACTACTCCATAAAAAACATTCCCTTCGAGTCTTCTGATACAAGCATCTAGTGGATAAACTCCCTTGATGACAATAGCATCTGGATTGACATCTTTAATTTTACTAATCCAGTCCACATAATTTTTTCGTGCATCTTCGTCAGTGATAGCTACATCTTTTTTTGTCAGGCTATTACTAACATCATGAAGATTTCCCTGCAATTTTTGTTGCCGTACAGCTGCTATTTCCTCAGAAGTCGGTTTTCCCTCTTCTGGTTTTTCTGGAGAAGCTACAGGATTTTTGGTTGCCACAGGAGTCTCTGGGGCTTCTGGTATAGGCTCTGGGGCTTCTGGTAATTCTTCTGGTGAAGTCAGAGGAGGTTCAGGAAGAGACTCTAAATCTAAATCTTCTAGAGGGGGTGGAACGGGAAGAGAAGATAAATCGCCAACAGGAGGGAGGGCGATATCAGTGTTATAGGAGGGTAAGTCATTAAAATCTGGCAGTAAGGGGGCAGGAATTGACGGTAAATTGGTTAAATCTTCAATATCAGAATCGATATAGGGAGGTAATGCTAAAGGAGGTGCTGCTCCGTCAAGAGGAGTGTTGTTAAATTCTGGAATGACAGGTTCAGGATCTAAATCAGGTAACCGAGCTTGTTCCAAAGCATTTAATTCAATAGTTGCGACGGTTTGTGGCTCTGAATTATTTTGAGTGGGAGCTAGTAAGTTAGGCAAGTCATGTATATATAACAGTAAGTGAAGCCCAAGAGAAGCTAATAACGCAATTTGAGTTGAACTAATAATTGGCTTGTCAGAAAATTGTTGATGATCTGGTTTAGGATTTAGTTCCTGGGACATATCTATTTAAAATTGCTTCGCGATTAGCTATAAGTTTTGAGCTATTAGGGATTAGCTTCTTGAGCGCGGAATAAGACTCCGTCGTGTCTTGATAAAGGGCTGTCTTTTGCGGTGGAAGCCCGTCGAGGTTCCTTCAATATGGGAACGTCCACCGTTGAGGTTTCACGGAGGTGACCTCCGACATTTCAGCCGTCCTTCTTGTCCGCTCCGTGCGCGGTGACCGAGCGGTGGGGGATAGAAGGGAACTTCAAAATCAAACAGATAACTCCTGACGACAAAACGCTAAATCTAGAAAAGTCACCCTCACCGCGTATTGCTTTTACGGCGGAGTACCACTGACCTCGCTTGCCTGGTTTAATTAAACCAAGCTTAGATATCATAGCTTAAAGATAGCCAAACAACTGGTTAAACAATAAGAATTAATGATCGACCTATTCCTTATCTATTCCCTCAATATCTTATTTTTTTT
Source organism: Xenococcus sp. MO_188.B8 (assembly GCA_030065615.1). Classification (GTDB taxonomy): domain Bacteria; phylum Cyanobacteriota; class Cyanobacteriia; order Cyanobacteriales; family Xenococcaceae; genus Xenococcus. The sequence goes on from JASJDR010000063.1 coordinate 41,662, forward strand.
AATGATTTAGATAATTTAATAATTTATAATAATTTACGCTCTCGAAACTTTTACCAAATTTGGAAAAGAAACACTTCTAGAATAACCTAAACTGGTTTGATTTCGCATTTACAGTATCGAAGAGCTCTTTTTATTAAACTGAGGAAGAGTATTTTTTTCTGATAACTAGACAATTTCGATAGTTAGGTACGGTTAGATACTGTAGTTCATCAGTGAGATTTTTAATAAACTGTAAACCTCTGCCTCCTTCCTGATCTAGAGAAGTAATGTTTTTTTCGTTAGCTTGCAATACTGCCTTTAAGTCAAAAGATTTTCCATGATCCCAAACTCGCATTTCCAGAAAGTTATCACCTAACTCGACTTCTAAATCTATGGGAGTTGATGTAGGTAAATTATGATGAGCATGACGTACTGCATTAGTAAAAGCTTCTGTGAGAGCAACTTCACATTGCCAACCTATGGTTTTTGATAAATAAGGACTAATTAAACCCTCAAACCATTGCAATACGTCCTGTAAAGCTTCTAACTTTGTCGCAACTTGTAGGTGAAATCTTTTGATTTCGTTTTGAGTATTCATGGAGGGTGGTTAGTAGCGATTAACGAGATCTTTTGATACTCGGGGATCAAGGTAGAGTTTAAAAATATTCTTGTTAGGGTTTAACTTGAACTGATTTTTTTCACAGTACAATGTCCCATACATATATATAATATTTTTTTTCCTGGTTTATGGGGGAAATATCGTAATTGTTAAAGTTCTACATTAGAAATATATTCAATTATTTAATAATATTACTGAGCTACATTGAGGATTATATGGGTCTCATCGTAACACAACAGGCAATATTAAATATTTCTTATTGCAATTAGATTTTTCTTTGTAATATGTTGCTGAAGTTAATACATCACTACTTGGCATTGAAAGTCTGTCAGTCTAACCAGCGCAGTACATTACGAATAATACTCCAGCGAGGTTGCTTCTGCTCGCTTCCTTGACCCAAGATCCAGTGATCGTAGGCATCTTGGATAGTTCCATCGTGTTTCTTGACTTCTATCCAGTGATCCACCATTTTGCCGAGGAGCTCATCTTCACCAAGGAAGGGATAGACCAGGGGCATATCGAGGTTACGAGGAAAAGGAGTCACCACTTGAAAATTGGGATAGAGAAGTGTCCAAGCCGAGCCAGCTTCTGCACTGTCAAATAGGGCATCCAAATCTTTTCCTGCTCCGATCCCTTCAAAAAACTCTCGATCAGATTCGAGGTCTATAAACTCGGCATTAGGCAGCAACTCTTTAACTTTATTAGTTAGAATTGCTGGATCTTCCACACCAATTCTCAAATTCTTCATTTGGTTAATTGATGCTAGCGTCGAAAACTTATTGTCTTGATAGTCAGGAACTACTAGTGCTAAGTTTACATACATGTAGGGCTGGGAAAAGCGCGTCTGCTGGAAACGCTCAATTGTCCCGACAATGCCCGACATAGCAAGGTCGAAGTGGTCTTTGCTCATCAGTTTTCCTAAGATACTAAACTGTAAGGGCACAAACTCAATTTTGACACCAAGTGCGCGGGCGAGTCTGTGAGCCATCTCGATATCAAATCCGACTAACTGTTTCTGAGAGTTGTAGTATGACCAGGGGAGATTGTCAGGATCAAAACCAATTCGGATTATGCCACGCCGCTTGATGCGCCCCCATATCGTCTCACCAGTCAGCAAGGCGTCGGGATTGGGAGCAGGTTCGACAATAGTAGCAGGGACAGGATTCTCCAGCAATTGCATCGAGGCAATTACCTTGTCCTTGTCATAAGCACCTTCAGAGGCATAGCCCAAATAGCTGCGAATCCCGAACAGGGAAATTACTCCTGCGATCGCACTACTTATTGCCAGCATCCCTAACTGTCGCCACTGAAGTCGTATAAGCGATCGCAGAGCGCAGGTTGTCAGGACGGTAAAGATAAACAGATAAGTCGCAGCTAGGGCATTACTGAAGCGATCGATTAACACATTGGTCACAACAAACAACTGAAACATATCTGACGGTAACTGCGCCAGGTCGAGTAAAAAGGGAATAGAAATGGTGGAACTACCGAAATGACTAAAAAATCCAGCACCAACCAGGAGTGGATACTGTTCCAGTTTCAAGGGAGTTCCTAAATACCAAGCTGCAAAGGTGATAAAACTAGTTGTCAACAACCTGCCTAAATGGGGAAAAGGAAATCCCAGAGGTACCAGCACTTCGATGGTCGATTCCGTTTCTTCCCCTCCAAGTTCATAATTGCGGAACATCTTTTTTACGTCTTCGATCAAAACAGGTAGCACGACCAAAACTTTTCCTGTGGCAAAGGCTAAGATAAACGAATCTTTGGAGATTTGAAGCAAGTCTCGATAGCGAAAAGGTGTTAAGACAGCTCCTAAGGCAGGCAAAAGTCCGAATCCCAGCAGAAAGGTAGCCACAGTATAGGTAATTAAGTATCCTTGAAGTCGCCCAATTTCAGTTAGGGTCATGGTGCCAGCTGCACTTGCTGTAATGAAAAACACCCCTACAGGAGTTAGCTTGACTATCATCTTGGTCACTTTGGACATGGATTCGGACAGAAGTTCCACTAACCTGAGAAATTCTTGCTTGTTGTTGATGCTGATGATGCTAATACCCATCAACATACAGAAGACGACTACTGCCGGAACTTCATTATCTGCCAGAGAATCAAAGGGATTGGAGGGAATAAACAATCCGAGAAAATCAAATGTCTTAGGGGG
>JASJDR010000064.1 GCA_030065615.1 Xenococcus sp. MO_188.B8
AGTTATGGTAAGGCAGAAGGCAGCCCTAAAGGATACCGCTCCGCATAAGGGCAGACGGCAGAAGGAATTAAGCCTATTTAATACTCGCCATATAATAGTGGGTTTTCAGAATCGGATTTAGTATCAATAGATTCGGTTGGTACGAACGTCGAAAAATTATTGTTGCACTTAGCGCTTTTGCAATGGAGCAGAGAAGAAGTAGAGAAACTATGACACACATTTTCATCAGTCACAGTCATTCAGATGAGGCGATCGCCTCTAAGTTGGTTAACTTCCTATTGGCGGCTCTGAGTATCAAAGAAGAAGAAATATTGTGCTCCTCAAATCCCGATCAAGGATTAGAATATCGCTTCACTGGCGCACCAGATCAACTCAAAGAGAAACTAAAAAATAAGGTAGAAATTGCAGATCATTGTAATTCGTAATTCGGTGTTCTCAGAAATTACAACCAAGCTAGATCTAGAGCGATTCCAGCAAGAAGCGGCGATTGAGGAGTTGGAGCGGTCGAGCATTCCATGGGAAAACCTTGGCAAATTGCTCTTCTTGCTCCTTAGATATCTCGATAGGTTGCTGAAAGACAATCCAACGAACAAGTTCAGAGCAGGGAGGAGTAGTAAGTGAGCCAAAATATTGATAAGCACTTTGGTCTTCAGGCAAAAGTTGAAGCATATTCACCTTCACCTCAGCAATAGTGTGTTCTGGTCCTGCTATAGCTGGCATTGATTCTAAAATAAGCTGTAACACTTCGTTTTTTGTTCCTTCTTGCATTAGGGCACCTAGAACAACGAACTCACCATGCTCATTACGATGGACAAAATGAGTTTCCATAAGGTATCGCTGACCATTTACCGCGTGTTCACTGGGGTGGTGGAAGTGGAATTGTAATAGCTCAAAATCCTGACCACCCAGGGTGATTCGATTGCCTGGAGAAGTGTTAATCTGAAGGGTGTGACCATTGTTAACTATCCGTAGCGCTTCCTCCTGATAGCTGAGTCGCAACTCGGGCAACTTAGCTGGTAGCGCACCCTCTAGATCGATGGGTGATTGTTGTTGACCTGCTTGGCAGACGCCGAAATCGGGAGAGAGTTCCCCCCACAGCGCAGGACCATTTTCCTCTTCATAGCCCCATTCGACGTTACTCTCGCTAGCAATCGCTGCTCGCAAGGATGGAAAACTTAAACTATAGGCCCCACCTCCAGTAAACATCGCCATGTATTTGAGCAAAGATCGTCTTTGCATTGCTGCCTCTCTTATCGTATTCAAAGTTTCTCAAAATAATCCTAGAGTATTTTTCCCGAGTTTGATCTTTTTTTGTGTCTAGTTTGTTACTTTCTTTCTGTATTGTTTACTTAGATAGACACTAAAGCAAGGTGCATCTAAAAATCGCCAAAACCAAGTCTAGGCGAGCCTGAAGCTAAATATTTAAATTTAATTTATATGTACATGTTTAACTTTTTCTCAGCTTACTAGATGCATCCTCAAGTTGTCTGTTTTGTTTTTGTAGTCCAAGTTAGCATCGATACTAGTAGGTAAATTAACATGAGCTGTCTTAAAAAAATTTCTCTGATCCTGATGCTTGGTAGTTCCATCGCTTTGGGAAACATGAAATCTGCTGAAGGTCTGCCGGTGGTTGAGATTCATAATAATAATCAAACTCAACCAACTACATCTAACTCGGCTATTACTTATTACGACCGAGGAGTGGCTAAAAGCCAACTAGGGGATTACCTAGAAGCAATTGAAGATTACACCCAAGCTATCAAAATTAATCCTAACTATGCTATTGCTTACTACAATCGAGGTAATGCTTATAACCAATTAGGAGATTATCAAAAAGCAATTGAAGATTACAACCAAGCTATCAAAATCAATCCTTACTCTGCTGTCATTTACAACAATCGTGGTTTGACTCGAAATCGTCTCGGAGATAATCAAGGAGCAATTGAAGATTTTAACCAAGCTATTAATATTGATCCTGACTATGCAGTTGCCTACAACAATCGAGGAAATGCTCTTAATCAACTAGGAGACAATCAAGAAGCAATTGAAGATTATACTCAAGCCATTAGTATTAGTCCTGACTATGCCCCTGCATACTACAATCGTGGACTTAGCTACAACCGATTAGGGGACAAACAAACAGGAATGTCTGACTTTCAGAAAGCAGCAACATTAGCCCAGCAACAAGAAAATACCACTTTATATCTACAGGCGCAGGAGCAGATCAATCAGTAACATCTCTTGATTTGGACTTGGGATAAAGAGATTAGTGAGCGCTTTTTGGGATTAGGAGGATTGGGTAGTGCGATCGCATCTCAACCCACTACAATGTTGAAGCACTATGCTTGAATCTATCAGGACTTACCTCTCAATTTGTAATTTTTTCTATCTTCTTTATAAAGATGGCAAATCAATATCATTTATTGCTGCCAAATAGTTATTAAGAATCATTCCTGGGCTTGTACCCGCTAATCTAGCGATGGTCGCAACATCAATATTAGCAAGAACATTTAACATAGGGATAGTAATATGAGTGAAGTACCCGTGCAAACTTACTCATGTATTTATCTGAGCGAAACGCTTCCAATATTATTTTGGCTGAACTATTAAAGATAATTAGACCCAATTCTGACCCAAAAAATTGGTTCTTGTCAGATTTGTTCACCAAAAATTAGTCGCTCAGTCAAAACCTAAACTTAACCCAAAAGCTTGTCGAAAATGGCGATCGCTGACCAGCAAAGAACCTTCTGTCCACTCGTCAAAAGCTAACTGAGCCGCCGTTTCTACTCCAGTGGCGATATCGCGACCAGATCGCCCGACCAGGACTTGAGCATAAGCGTGCAAGTCAACATCTCCATCTAGAATCCAATCTGGATGAATTTTGGCGCGTAACAGCTGTATAGTCTCTGCTACTTCTGGAAGAGGAATGAAAATTTCCCGTTGCAATCGAGAGCGCACCGCAGCATCGACATTTTCGGGGTAGTTGGTTGCACCTAACACAAACAGATAACCAGCCTGAGTTCGTACCCCATCTACTTCCTGAAGAAATTGATTGACCAAGTTTTGGTTCTCCAGATCGGCACTAGTACTGCCCAGATTACCCCGACTAGGAAATAGAGATTCGATCTCGTCGAAGAAAATAATTGCCGGAGCTTGCTGGCGAGCCTGGTTGAAGACATCTGCTAAATTGCGAGAACTTTGCCCAACCCATTTGCTTCTGATGTCTGCTGGCGCGTAGCTTTTGAAGTATAGTCCTGAAACAGAAGCCATTACCCTAGCAATTTGAGTTTTACCAGTTCCTGGCTGTCCGTACAGTAATGCTCCTTTAGGTGGTTTAATCCCCGGTGGCAAGTGAGCGTAGTTGGCAACCAATTTTACTAAACGCTGAAGTTCACTTTTAATTTGAGCTGGCAAAATTACATCATTCCAAGTTAACTCTCCTTGAGGAGCTTTGGCCTGAAGTACGGCGCGAAAATCCTCCGTGGTGATTACTAGGGCTTGATTGGCAAAAAGGCGATCGCTAGCATATTGCCCCACTTCGCTGACTAATTGTCGAATATCCCGACCTGATTTACCTTGAAGTAGTCGAGCAATTTGTTCCCAGTCCAAATCGGGGGCAACTTCCATCTCACCCGTAAACAGTCGCAGCATTGACACTCGTTCTAACTGTTCTGGTAGAGGAATTTCCACTATTTTATTAAGACGAGAACGCACAGCATTATCTACCCGTTCTACGTAGTTAGTTGCCCCGACAACAAATACTCCTGTTGCTCCCCCGCGAAAACCGTCCAGTTCTTGCAAAAACTGATTAATCAGTTCAATTTCGTACTGGGAGACATTACCTTCTCGCTGGGGTAAGAGGGCATCGATCTCGTCGATAAACAGGATCGTAGGAGCCTCTCTCCTGGCTCGTTCAAAAGTTTGAGCAAGTTTTTTACCAGCTTCTCCTACGTATTGGGAACGCATCTCGGCGATCGATAAGTCGATAAAGCGACAACCCGCAGCTTTAGCTAGCACTCTCGCTACTTCGGTTTTGCCAGTTCCTGGCGGCCCGTAAAGCAGCATTCCTTTGGCAGGAGTTACTCCCGGAATTGGATCGCGGAAAAACCTCAAAAAGCGTTCTAGGTTGCTCTGGAGAGTTTGTTTGAGCTCTGGACTGAGAATTAATTCCGCCCAGACTGATTCGTCAATTTCTACTGGTGGCAGTAGAGCCCGTTCAAAATCAGCGTGAGTAAGAATTACTTGCTCCCTTGACCAGCCTTGCCTCTGGATATAAGCTTGCCCGACCCGAGTTAGTATTCCCTGGATATCCCGCCCCGATTTTCCTTCTAGCATCCGGCTAATAGCTTCGAGATCGACATCAGCAGCTAGCTGCCAGTTCTTTTTTTGCTCTAAGGCTAGCTCTAGCATGATGCGCCGTTCTCGTACTCCAGGCAAGGGAATTTCTAGGGTCTGCTGCAAGCGCGAAATTACTGCTGGATCGACAGTATCGGCACGGTTGGTTGCTCCAAGGAGAAAAATTCCTGCTGCCGATCGAGTCGCCCCATCTACCTGTTGCAAAAATTCGTTGACTAGTTCCACTTCCGGGTTGTTGCCACTATTTTCTCGACGAGGGAACAGGGAATCAATCTCGTCAAAAAAGAGAATGCAGGGAGAGCGATCGCGGGCATCGGCAAAAATAGCCTGTAAATTTTGCAAACTACCCCCTTGGTAGGGACTTTTTACCTCACTGGGGGCGATCGCCCGAAAATACCAGCCTACTTTGGCGGCTAGGTAGCGAGCAATCAGGGTTTTTCCAGTGCCAGGCAATCCTGTTAGTAGCATTCCTTTAGGCAAGGGCAAGCCCAAACTGAGAGCTTGGGGCAAGTTTTTCAGCGTCCCCAGGGTTTGCTCTACTCGCTCCATTAAGGTTGGGGGCAGAATTAGATTTGGTACATTAGTACTATCTCCTGTTCCTAAAATAGCTTGTTGGAAATGCTCTAGGGCAATTTCCCCCGCAGCATTATCTTGACAAGCTAAATGGTAAGCTTCCTCTACTCTGGCCTTGATCGCACGACCTGATTTCCCTGTCAAAAGTAAGGCCACAGCTTGCCAATCTAGGTCAGCAGCTACAGGACGTTCACCGACAAATAGTTTGAGTAACTCGATACGCTCTGGCAATTCTGGCAGAGGGATCGCAATGCTTTTAGACAAGCGCGAACGGACAGCAGCATCTACCTGTTCCGGTCTATTAGTAGCTCCGACGACAAAAATACCCCGTCCGCTGTTGTTAACTCCGTCTACCTCCTGGAGAAATTGATTGACCAATTCGATCTCGTGTTGGGCACTCTGTTGGTCGCGGGAGGGGAACAGGCCATCAATTTCGTCAAAAAAGAGAATAGCTGGAGCATTACAACGAGCCTGGGCAAAAATCTGAGCCAACTTACGGTTGCTTTCCCCGACAAATTTGTCCCGAATGTCTCCCGTACTTACTCCTTGGAACTGAATGCCCCCCAAGCGTGCCATAGCTCTGGCAATCTCTGTTTTTCCCGTCCCTGGAGCTCCAGATAACAGCAATCCTGCTGGGGGAGTAAGGCGGGGGTTGGCGAAAGCTTGCAGAAATTGGGCTAAAGCCCTGCTCAATTCTGTTGTTAATCGCTGAGGCAGAATGACCCCTGTTAGTTCACCAGTTATTTTCGGAATCAAAACTGAGTCGAAGTCTTCCCGACGCAAGCTGAGATCCTCAGGCGGCAATGTTGCTACTATGCGATCTGCGATCGCTTTAATCTCCCGTCCTGATTTACCATTTAGGAGTTGTGCATAATAATCCAAATCTACATCCGACTTCAGTTCTAAGGGTTTCTTCTGGCTCTGGGTAGTGAAATATTCCAGCATTCGCCGCCGTTGTTGTACATCTGGCAGCGGCAGGACGATTGACTCTGAAAGTCGCGATAATACTCCTGAATCGACTTGTTCTGGTCGGCTAGTTGTAGCTATAATTACCACCCCGGCTGACTGGGACAGGCGATCTCGAAGAGATCCGCTTCGCGGCGCGACTTCTTGCAAAAATTGGTTGATCAACTCTACAGTGGTGGGATCTCCCGATGCTTCTTCCCTTCTAGGCAAAATCCCCTCTATTTCGTCCCACAATAGCACTGCTGGGGCTTTAGCTCGGGCATCAGCAAAAATTCCCCGCAGATTTTGGACAGTTTGACCAACTAGAGGACTTTTGAGTTTTCCTGGGGTAACCAATACTAGTTCGCAGTTAGCATCCTCAGCAAACAGCTTGGCAATTTCCGTTTTTCCCGTACCTGGAGGCCCAGTTAAGATAATGCCTTGGGGTACATCTGGTAGTTGGGAAGCTGACAAATCCCATTCCCGTAAATTCTTTGCCCACTGCTGGATAGGTTGGAGAATGGTTTCTGAGAGGAAAAACCCCTGCCAGATTTCTTCTGAGGAGGGTGGCAGAAATGGTTCAAAATTATGCCATCCTAGGCAAGTTGCTCCCGTTTCATATCGATGCCCTTCAGCATTTTTGACAATTTGCTCAATGGCGCTGCCGTCAATCCGACCGAGCCGCTGGGCTAGGACTGTTAAATTTAACTCCACAACCAGTGGGGTACCTGTTTGATGGAGGTATTTCTCCAAAATAGCAACCCGACCTTCGAGATCGGGCTTGGGAATGGGTAGAATAAAGCTAAAGACTCCGCCAGGCTGCTGTACTTCCTGGGGAAGCAGAGTTAAATTACTCACTGAAGCGAGGATCACAATTTTACGCTCCTGCTCTAGATTCCACTTCCAGTAGGTTTCTAAGTTATCATCTAATTTTTCTTGTAGCTTGCGAGCTTTTTCTTTCTCTGAGGCTAAATCTGCTATTCCCAGACTGCCCCAAAACCGGTTCCACCAAGTTGTCTGTCCGGTGTTGCTTTGGTTAAATTCCTGGGCTTGTTGCAGGTAGTGATAGAAATTATCAAAATTTTCTAGTAGAAGAACAGTTGGGGCATATTCAGTACCTTCTCGTAACCATTTATAAATTAATTTGCCAGCTTGGTAAAGATTGTTAGCCTGATCTAAATCCCGACTGATGAAGTTAAAAGTTTCGCCCCGCTCTTGACTCAATCGATCCGCTAGACAACGACACAAAAAGCGCTTGCCTCGACCTTCCTTCCCTAGCAGCAGAATTCCTTGAACAGGTTGATTGAGATCGGCATCTAAAATCAAATCAGCGTAGCGTTTGAGTTGGCATCGCACCTCTGAGTGTCCCCGAAAATCATCCCAGTTAAAGGGTGGAGTAGAGGAGGGAGCTGGATAGTAAATATTGTCCTCATTAGCTGCTGCTGGGGCTTGAGACTGAGGAATTAGACGGAGCATGACCCCAGATTCTGTGCCTAAACGAAACCACTGATGGAGAGAAAGTCGCTGTTCTTGAATTGGTTGGTCTTGAACATAGGTTCCATAGGTGCTATTGCAGTCTCGCAAACACCAAGCTGTTCCATCCCAAAAAAGTTCGGCATGCCTGCGGGAAACACTAAACATGTCTAAGCGAATATCTCGATCTGGGTTACGACCGAGTTTATAAACCCGATCTTGGTGCAGTCGCCAAGTTTTCCCAGATTTTCCCTCTTCCAAGAACATAACTGCCGTCACCTCTAGATTACTCTGCCCGATTAATTATAAAAGATGCAGTGGAGCCTTCGGGAATCGGCCGGTTGTTGATATTACCGATGCCAGCCACATTTACTTCCAGGGTAATACCCCCTGTACCGTCTTTAATCCCCACCACATCAACTCGATTCTCACCAGGTTGCAAATCTACCATGATTACTTGCCCATGATTGAGGATTAACTGATTATTAGCATAGGGTTTACCATTGACAATCAAGCTGACATAGTCTCCATCTTCGTCTACATTATCCCGCAGCTGTATGGCTACAGTGGCAGCATGAACTGTGATATTGCGAAAACCATAATTATTGCTGAGTCGGCCATGGTTGCTATTTGATGCTATTTGGGGAGACCGAACATTCTTTGGTTGTAGCTGCGGGACATTCACTTGGGGAATTGTGACCTTTAGGTAGGGGTCTTGAGCTAACAACTGTCCTTGATTATCAGCAGTTTTAGGTTGAGACAGAGGTACGACCTTTGAGGGGTTCTGGTTAATATTGGTCGTAGCTGGGCTCTTGGTAACTAACGTTTGCCCTTTGCTTTCTGGCTGCGACTTGGGATTAATAGATTTGGCAGGAGCAGCAGATTCTGATACCACAGGTGAAGTAGTTAATGGAGGGGATGGTGGCACCACGGAAACAGGTGACGGTGGAGGGAGAGGCCGAGATATTTCTGCTAAAGTAGCGGCAAATTGCTGCTGCTTAGCTTGGTATTGTTGCTGTTCCCATTGCTTAATCTGCTGCTGCGCTTGTTGGTAATTTGGGGTTTTATCTGGTATTAACTTGGCTACGGCGATCGCTTCATTCAACTGGCCTCTAGTAGCTTTACTATTGGCTTCTTGGAGAATTTTTTGCGCCCAAGTTGCAGTCAAAGATTGAGCTTGGGCACTGACAGCAGAATTCGGGGATAGCTTTTTAGTTATTTGGATCGCCTGGGCTAGTTGTTGGGGTTGACCCTGGTTAGCTAACAGTTTAGCTTGCTCTAATAACATTTGCCCTGCTCGTTCCTTGTCGGCGCTGGAAATGGCTCCAGGAGCATTACTACTAGAGCTAGCAGTCTCGGTAACAGGAGTAGATGCAGTTTCTTCCTTATTTGGTGCTCTAAATTGCAACCCGATTCCAGCTGTGGTTACGGCTAGCAATCCAGCAGCTAAAATACCCGGAAGCCACCAATTCTTTGATTTTTGCGGAACTGTGTCGATATTTTCCTGGCCAACAACTTTATTTTGCCTCTTTTTAGCCGAATTAGCTTTCTCTAGTTTTTTAGGGGCTCGACTAATTTGACGCTGCTTTGTTTCTTGACCTAGGGATTTTAACTTGTCTCTGTCCATCTTAATTAAACTCTAAATTACTACTAAGATGTCTGAGGTTCTGCTGGAACCGCACAGGCAACCTTTAAAGCTGCTGCATTTCCCAGATAATAAAATGGGAAATCCGGATCTAGAGCTACCTCTATCTCATAAGGGATACTTTCTGGGACTAGCAGTCGCATTTGATAGTTCCCTGGGGGAAAGTTGCTGCCATTAGCTAGAGATTTAATCCAAATAAATCCTCTGATGTTATCGTTGGCTCGCGCTAGCAGCTTGCCATCCCGCCAGATTTCGAGGCTAGAGCCTCCAGCTACCATTGTTTCTGGATAATAAAACCTGGCAGCAAATCCAGTATCGGGTACTGGTAAATTCAGGTTACTTTTGACATAATTCGGACATTGAGGAACTTGAAGCTTCTCTTGATCTTGAAACAGGTTAATGTATTTAGGCCCCAGGAAAAAATAAACCCCAGTCATCGCTACAGCTAACATAGTTAGCCCTACAGCCAACAGGAACCAGTTCTTGTTGTTGCTTTCCCGCTTTGTTGATGTTATGGGTGGCAAGGAAGAAACTGAAGTTTGACCCAACTGAATCGGTTTTGGCTCAAACTTGAGAGCATCGCAGGCATCTATTAACTGACAACCTTCCGTTTTCAACATCTCCTTAAGTAACTTTTCTACTTTCTGAGAAAAACCTAAATCTTCTACTGACCATGGCTGATTCCACGGAGGATTAACTCCCAAACGTAAAGCGACAATTGTTTTGGCTAAAGCATAGAGATCCCATTGAAAAGTAGCGGGAACTAAACCTTCTCGTTGTTCTGGATGAGCGTAGCCAGGGGTATAGATCTGAGTAGATCCTAAGTTTTTATTGCTATTTCCGAGTAACGTTTCTAGCGCGTCGAGTGCGCTAAGATCGCAGGCCGAACCAAAATCAACAATCACTGTTGAGTTATCAGTATTCCGGCGCATCAGATTGCTCGGCTTAATGTCGCGATGCACAATTTTAGCTCGATGAAGCTCAGCTAAACCCTCCAAAACCTCCTCAAAAACCCTTTCAATCTCAGTTATCTTCAAGGGGGATTTTTTACCATCAAAATACTCAGAGTAGTTTATCCCATCGATAAATTCCTGAACTAAATAGAAGTTATCATCGTTTTCAAATAGGCAATAAGCCCTGGGAATACTGGGGTGATTCAGCTTTTCAAGTATTTCAGCTGTACGCTTAAAGGTTCGCTCTCTTAGATTTCTTTCCTCTCTGTTTCCCTGAACTATTAGCTCTAGCAGAGCTCTTTTAGGTCGGCGAATATCAAGGGTGTTTCTAACTGCGTAAACCCGAGCAAAACTGCCTTGTCCAATAAGCTGCTCTATCTGATAATCAGCAACTCTCGTTAAGGTAGGTAAAGCTTGATTCATGCTGCTTGTTTAATCTTAAGTCTTAAGTTGGGAAAAAATAATTTTTATGACGTGGCGAACTCTATCAACTTTAGGTAATTTATGAATTTGAATTGAACAACTCATTGATTTAAGTTTAGAATAAAGTAATTAAATTTTCAATTCTATTTAAAAGATTTATACTTAAGTATATACTTAAGTCAAAACACGCATTCTAGATCTGCTGTCAGATTGGAGTGTAAAAAACCTATATATTGCTCTTATAAGCGTCAGAATATTATCTGGTAATAGGTTTAAACATTCTCTTGGAGTCTAGCTGATATGGATTAATTTAAGAGATATTACTAGATCATTGGCATATCATTTAAGTATTTTGAATGGTCGTCAATTAGAAAAAAGACAAGATTATTACATTTACATAAAGTTTTTGTTTATTCGCTAATGAGATGATAGATTCAATTTCTCGTCAGTACCTTCGCTTGTTATTTCTTAAGAAAAAAGATTTTTCAAGCAATTTGAAAAGCTTTTCTCTCAAAGCAGCTCTATTTATCCTAACTGCTTCGGCTGTATTCACCAGTGGATTAGTTGTTAGAGCTGAAATCATTATCGGGATTGTTGAAAGCTATGATCTTCAAAGTAAACAAGCCACTATTAACTTAGGTAAGAAAGACAGTGTAGGTAAGTATGATCGCGGCAAAATAGAATTGACTAGTCTTGACAGTCCCAATGTCAGATTTATAGGTGCCAACATTGTCGTGATTAGCGTAGATGAAAATTCTGCAGTTGTTAGTGTTCGAGAAGCCCCAGGCGTTCAAGTACCTGTCAAAGTAGGAGCCAAAGTGACCTTGGATACTGATTCAGGCTTAGCTAGACGGGAAGAGGAGGCTAAGCTTCTTGCTTCTGAGCAAGCCGAACAAGCTCGCCAGCAACGACAACTCGAACAGGCTCGTGCCGAACAAGCTCGCCAACAACGACAACTCGAACAGGCTCGTGCCGAACAAGCTCGCCAACAACGACAACTTGAACAGGCTCGTGCTGAAGAAGCTCGCCAACAACGACAGCTCGAACAGGCTCGTGCTGAAGAAGCTCGCCAGCAACGACAACTCGAACAGGCTCGTGCTGAAGAAGCTCGCCAGCAGCAACAGCTTGAAACAGCCCGTGCTGAACCAGCGCGTCAGCAACCACAACTCGAACCGAAGAATGCTCCGACTCAACTAGAGTCGGAAGATATTGATGAACCAGCGCGTGCCAAACCAGCTCGCCAACAGCAACAGCTTGAAACAGCCCGTGCTGAACCAGCGCGTCAGCAACCACAACTCGAACCGAAGAATGCTCCGACTCAACTAGAATCAGAAGATATTGACTTAGATGAAATCGGCGAATTTTGGAGAACTAGCTCCTCAGAAGATCTTCAAGGTAGTTCTATTGCCAACTTACCTTCAGACTACTTAAAAACTTACATTGCAGCTCGCAGAGACCCTTCTCCAGAGACTTACTACAATTTTGCTCAAGTTTTAATTGACTATGAAATTCCAGATAAAGCTTTGGCATGGTTAAAAGAAACTCAGTTACGTTTTCCTCTCACCAAAGCTGTTAATAATTTTTATCAAGCAGTCGCCCTGATCGAAAATGGCAAGATCGAACAGGGTCAAAATCTTATCAACACTGCCGGCTTACCCAATAATGAGTTTAAGGATGAATTTAAAAGTTACCTCTACACACAAAATGGTCAGTGGGACAAAGTATTTTCTTTGTCAAAAAAAAGACAATCGCCAATAACTTATAACAACTATTTAATTGCCTTTTACTGTACTAAGCCACCGGCAATTAATCGAGATACCAGATTGAATCTTAATAATTGTCCTTTTGGTAATGCACTTTATTCTCAACCCGAAAGCTATGAAGAACTAGAAACTTTCAGATCAATTAGTCAAGAGGCTCTGGCTAAATATCCTGATAACCCGTATATTCTTAATACTCTTGGTTTTCTGGCTCTGCAATCTGAAGATTATAATCGTGCTTACGACTACTATCAACAACTTGCCCAACTGCTTGATGAATTTGATTCTACGCCACCGCAGTTGCAATTACTCAAAGCAAACGCCATTAATTATTTGAATAACTTCAACCAGAATTATGAATTCCTAGATAGCACAAGTCAAGAACTGGCATTGTTACGTTCCCGACAAGACTCTCAGACCAAGCTTTCTGTTTTGAATGGAGTTGGCAATATTTACACTAGACTTAGCAGTGGTGTCAGTCCTGTCGGTATCCTGGGAATTTTAGGAGGTACTTTACTACGTATCAGACAATCGAAAATACAAACTCGAAGCATTATTGACGAGCGCAATTCAGTTTTAGATCAAATGAGGACTACCTTCTCGCGTGATATTGTCCTAATGCCAGCCCGACCTAAGTTAGAAGCAAAATCTTTGTTAGAATTAGCTTCCAATCAAATTGATAATCAGCTTAATATCTACGATAATTTCTGGAATTGTCAATGTCCTAACCCCCAATCCTCTATTAATAAAAGTCAAAACAGTAGGTTTGATCAAGATAATCGCTGTTATCGAACTTGCAAAGAATAAGAAATAAGAGGAGCAACTGGGGACAAAAAAATAGACTCCTCCTAATATAGCGATCGCAGAATTACTCAAGACTAGATATTGCTTAATTTAATAATGCATTTTGATATACGAGTTTGATTTTTTGGGTAATTATCTGCCAATGGTAATTCTGTTTGACGTATTCTAAACAGGCTTGACTACTGGGTAAAGTGCGATCGCCTGATAGGGCTTCGATAATGCCTGTAGCAAGCTGTTGGGAATTGTAGTTTTCTAAGACTAAATCTTCGGAAAAAGGACGCAAAATTTCGGGAATACCTCCTATGGGAGTTCCTAATACAGGTGTACCCGCAGCCAAAGACTCTACCACGATTAAACCAAAGCCTTCTAATGCTACGGTGGGGACAACAGAGAAGTTAGCAGCGCGATAGCATAGGGGTAAGTCTTCATCCGATACATACCCTAACAACTGAACGTTATTGGATAATTCTAATTCGTTGATTTGAGTCTGTAGAGTAGCAGCTAGTTCGCCCTTACCTGCTATGTAGAGTAAAGCATCTGGATAAACAGCACAGACATTTACCATAGCTGCAACCAAATTTTCTAATCCCATCCGTTTTGCTAGCCGACGAATACAGAAAATAATCGGTCTATCTGAACTCCAACCCAATTTACTGCGTGCTTCTCCTGGGGAATCACCAATGTTGAAGCGATCTATATCCACACCTCCAGGAATAATATGGATGCATTCTAGAGGAACTTGATACTCCTGATGTAAAATATCGCGGAAAGTTTGAGACAGCACAATAAACCGTCCTGCTCGCTGATAAGTACTTTGTTCCAGCCACTTTTTCGCCTTAACCGCCAAGCTTTTATTGTCTTCTACACTGCTTTCTAATGCCCAAGGGCCATGAAAATGAGTTACTAAAGGGCGATCGCCCAACATATTTAGTAAAGGAAAAGTGTAAAAGGCAAAATGGGAGACAATGAGGTCATAGTCTTGTTGTGAGGTTAATTCTTGAAAGCTGTTTCTGACTCCTAACCAGCGTTTGAATAAAGAGGCATTAGCAGACGCAAAAGCTGTAACTTTTCCTTGAGAATCGGATTTTACATTAATTTCTCCTGCGACTAAACCATCAAATTGAATATCGGCATTGGGAAAATAATTAGTGCAATCAGCATAATAGCGATTTAATCCCCCAGCGCGATGGCCAAACCAACCCATTCCTATTTGTAAAGTTTTCATTTAATAAGTAAAATAGATTTCAATAATTTTTTTGGATAACTAATTTTTCAGCCTCTAATTATTTATTATTTTCGTTTGGGCTATTTAATATTCAATTCTCTATATACTGCTAATGTTTCTTCATGAACGCGCTTAACACTCAGCCAATCTAAATTATTTTTGGCTTTAGTTTTCCATTTATGGAGCATATTTTGGTCTTTTAATAATTTGGCTAGCATTTGTGCTAGTGCCTTGCTATTTTGAGCAGGAACTAAAATACCAGCTTCTCCATTATCTAAGGCTTCAGGAATTCCATCCACATTACTGGCAACAATCGCGCAACCTGCTTCCCGTGCTTCTGAGAGAACAAGACCAAAAGGTTCGCGGTGAGAAGCTAAAACAAAGATGTCTGTAGATAAAAGATAGCGTTGCGGTTCTGCTTGAAAACCTTCAAAATGAATGCGATCAGCAAAGGTGGTATTTGAGGCTTTTGATTCAAACTTTACGCGGTCTGGACCATCTCCAATTAGATAAAGATGTGTGTCTGGAAAATTTGAGGCGATTTGGGTAAAAGCATCAATTAATTCAATAATCCCCTTGCGGCAATACATTCCTGCCACCGTTGTGATCGCCGGATATTCTAGTTGTAATGGAAGATAATTGGCAAGTCTCTCGGTGCGGGGACTACCTAGAGTACCATTGCATATAATTCGTAACTTTGGCTCTCGAATACCTCTTTGAATTAAAGATCGAGCAACTGCTTTACTTACCGCTATTACTCGGTCAGCCCAACCCATTAGCACTGAACTTTTTTGAAACTCATTGTGTACGGTAGATACTAGAGCATAATCAGTCTGAAGTTGAAAAATTTTTGCTAACACTAGCCCAGTCATCATATGAGCATGAACAATATTTGGCTGAAACTTGTGCAATATTTCTCGATAAAGTTGGGCAGCTTTTAGAAGATTAATCGGTTTTCTAGTTTGATCTAAAGTAATATGCTTCACTTTATACTGTTTCAATAACGCTTCAAATTCTCCTCCGGCAGATGCGATCGCAACTTCATGACCATCTTGAGCTTGCAAACAAGCAAGGTCTACTGCTGCGTTAACAATACCATTACCAGATTTGCGAACATGATTTAAAATGTGCAATATACGCATAGTTTTTAAGCAGGTATTAGTTCAATTATTAAGGGATGATCGGGTATTTTAAGCTGTAAATTGATAGGATTCATGGATTGCTGAAGAGCAACATCTGAAGTTACTGGCTGATAAATATTTGCTTGACTAATTGGAGTATTGAGAGTCAAGGTCAATTGTTTTTCGGGAATAATCTTTTTTTTCTTAGCTTTTTGATCGAAGCTAGCAACTTCTTGCCAAAGGACTAGATAATAGTTTTTATTGTATTTTTGCAACAGTGTGTGATGTATATTAGCGGTATCCCCACTTAAATTAAAATCTAGAGAATTAGCAGCAAAATCAGGAGAAAAGCCTGGTTCGGATTCTTGTAAAATAGAAATTAAATTTTTCAAAGCAAGAAAGTCTGGCTTGGGCGAGCCATCATAATTCAATAAACCAAAACCAAGACCAAAGTTCTGTTTTTGAGGATCGTACTTATAATCAATCAACTCATAGGTAAAAGCGCGCTCAATTCCTCGATTGAAGTATTCAAAATACAACCTTAGTAAATATTTGGCTGCAATTTCTTGTGGTACGCCAGGGTGTCCTCCCGTGAGCTTAAATTTGTTATGATAGCCAGACTCAGTAGCAAAAATCGGTTTGTCGCCACACAATATTTTGGTATTGGGAATCCATTTCCGGTCAAGGTCTTGACTTGGTTTATTCCCACCGGCATAGCTATGCATATTACCAAAATCACAAGCAACAGGTCCTAACTTAGTTGCATTTTTGGGATGTGCCATTGAGGGACTCAAAACTGGTAAGTGACTAGTAGCAGGATCTTGTTTAATTGCTTCATATAGTTCTGCTTGAAATTGAGATAATCCTCTGGGAAAGTTTTGTCCTTTATATTTAATATTAGGATGTACATCCCATTCATTTGGACCTTCAACTGCTTCTATGGAGTTGGGTATGGACTTGGCAAGATTTACTGCACGTAAAGGAAAATTTTTATCTCTAACATCCATTACCAAAGTCGATTTAATACCAAGTTCTGCTAACTCGTTAAACTTTTGCTGAGTTTCAAAATCACTAAGGTTAACACCATCACGAATGTGATGAACTCCTAATTCCTTTAGTCTAGGTTTAATAATTTCATTGTATTTTCCATAAGCAGTATCTTTATAACTAAGGTGCACTGCGACTCCTATAGAATCTATAAAATCTTGAGAACTTCGAGCTTGCTCTGTATGTAAAGGCTCAGATAATGGACTTGTTAAAGAATTCAAAAAAATTGTCATTACAGCACCAAAAATAATCAAAGCAAAAATTTTATGGCGTATTACTTGAAGGGGAAATAAATTTAACATATACATAACATACTTGAAAAAAATTGTTTTATGGCTGTTATAAGTCTTTTTGTGTGCGGAGATAAAGCTGATAAAAAGAATATCTTTGTGCTGCTACACTCATACCCAAAAATCCCCAAAGAATGAGTCCCAAAATCCCTGAAGTTACGATATTCAGACCGATCTGCGAGAAACTGCCTAAAGCAATAGCACGAGCAGCACTAGCAAAAACATCAGACCTGATTTCTAAACTTTGAAAGAGATTAAAAAAAATCAAAAATATACTAGAAAGGTAGACGAGAGTTCCGATGCTGCCAAGGGAGTAAAGCATTGCAAAAATACCACTGTCTCTAGTACCTATCCCAACGTCTGTCTCGTTTCCCAATCCTTTGCCTACAAATTCAGAAAGTGCCGGTATTACAAAATCATTGTAGGCTGCTAATCTACCATTTACGCTACGATCTTCACTATTAGACAGAGATTCAATTCGTGTATTAATAGCTCGAGAAAATGGCCCAAGATTAACCAAGGGAACAACTAATATTGATACTACAATTATGCTAATAGCTAAGCGCATCTGAAGACGTGCTTTTAGAGAAGGAATAAAGATTAATAACCCTACCAGCCAGCTTAACCAACCAGAGCGCGCCAATGATAGTAAAAAAGATAAGTAGCCTGCTCCTGCCGACAAAAAACGCAGAATTTCTCGGTTAGTAAACAGTAACAATAAACCTGGCATCATAATACCAGCAAAAGCTTGGGGGGAATTCATTGTACTCCATACTCTAATTTTAAGAGGTTCTGGTTGACCAAAAGATACTAATTCCACATTGCTCAACCATAATCGATCCCATTCAGGAGCTACCAAATATTGAACAATGCCATAGATACCCATCACCAAAACTCCCCAAACAAAGACACGTTGGATATTTTGACGATAGTAAGGATAATTTTTCCAGTTAACCAATAAATGAAAACCAAAGCAAATCGGACTGAACCAGCCTAAAAAGGCAACTATGCAGGCATTAACCGAATTCTGAATCAGTCCTATTAAAAAACCATAAAATACGCAAACCAAACAAATAACAAACGGCAATTTAATATCCTTACGGATTTTTGGGATGTATTTTACCAATGTGATGGAAGAAACCAATGTCACTAAAAGTGGAGCTAGCAAGATCGGACTCGGATTAGTAAAGCTACCACGATAATCTGCTAAACGTCGGATTAGAGGTGCTAAAAACCAGAGCCACCACGTAAAACCTATGTAAAGTATGGGATAGCGAATATATAAAAATATGCTTACTATGAAAGCTCCTAGAGGGAATATCAAATTCAAAATTGCGCCAGCACCTCCTGCGAGCAATAAAATACTAACTGCTAACAATCCTGCAATTGCCGTCCAAGCTGAGGCTGGCTGTAACAATAAAAATGATTGATTTTTTGGTTGAAATTTATACGTTATTTTTCTTTGACTCAAATAATCACCTCTATGCGAATATAAAACAATTGACGAGCTTCAGGTTCTAATGTTGGGAATAAAAGAAGCCGTATTAACAGACAAGAAAAGTGTGTCAATAATTCTTCTCGGGAACTTAAAGCAAAGTATTTTATGCTTGTTCAACGATTTCTTTAATAGGTTTATTAAACTTTACCTGTTTAGCACTCAGAGCTTCCTGAAAAATAATTTCAAGGCGATCAACAATTTTAGAAAGATCAAAATTTTGTTCGGCGGTTTTTCTGGCATCTAAAGCTAGTTCTTTGCGCCTCAGTTCCACAGCTTCAATTGCTTTTAACATTGTTTCTTTTAAGCTTTCTGGAGTATATTCCTCAAATACAAAAGACGAGGAACTAATATAGTCTTTTGTTCCGTTAGTTAACCCCAAAATAACTGGTAATCCGCAGGACATAGCTTCAGCAATCGAAGAACCAAAATTTTCACCTTCACTTGGTTGAATTAAGACGTCGCAGTTTGCCATTAGTCCTGGAATATCGCTTCTGTTAATAAAGGATTGATATGTTAGGTGATCGGGATAGTCAAATTTATCTATTAACTTTTTGTATTCTTTAGCATATCCAATCCTGCCGAATATCTTTAACTTAATATCTTGCCGTTCTTTTAATAGTAAACTGTAAGCTTGTAAAAGCAAATCTAGACGTTTTCTGGGATCGCATCTACCTAACCACAGAAAAACTTTATCATCATTTTTCTTTCTATTAGTCTGAATATTTTTGGGTTTAAAAAAGTTAATATCGATAGGATAAGGAAGAACTTTGATATTATCGTCACGACCGATGTAGGCAGATATTTTGTCTTTTGACCATTTGCTACCGCTAATCAAAATATCGCTGTACCCAAGTTCCGATTTTATACCTATACTTTTAGTCGCATAAAAGACTTTCAATTTATAATAGAAAAACAATCCGCATAATGCAATGATGTTTTGCTTGAGTTTTTGAATAAAGTACCATTCTGTTTGTGGGGGGCCAGTAAGCCAACTTATAGTCGGTATTTGTTCAATATTTACTGGTGATCTCCTATCTAAATAAAGTAACAAATCATATTTTTGAGTTTGGTGATTAAGCAATATATCTTGTTTCAATAATTCAGCATTAGGTCTACGAATTAGAGGTAACTGGTTAGCAAAAGGTAAAATTATTTCTTTAAATGGATTGGGTAAAGAGTTGAGTAAATTTTCCAATGCTGGATATTTAACATCAAAATAATTAAAGTTACTATACTTACATAGCTCTTCGGGATAGATAAATTTTTTTCTATTGAAAAAGTCAACTTTATAACCTCTTTTGAGTAACTCTTCTAATATTAGATACTGTGCTCCAATTCCACTACCACTATTTTTTTTAACCAGACCGTGACAAGCTATTTTGATTTTTCTATTCATCTTTTTTGAAATTTTTTTTTAAATAAAATTCATTATCATTGTGACTAAAAAATTATTCTTGATTAAGGATTTTGAGTTGCCAATAGCTGAAATTCCGAAATAGTTATATAACTTATTTTGAATATCTTAAACAATAAGAAGTTTGTAAATTCTTGAATCGTTTGTGTCTGTTACAGAACTATATTGGAGTTTTTTCAATTCTCTACTTATCCTGCTTGTCTTAAAGCTGTTTCAGCTTTCTTTACATCAAGAGCTTCAACTAAGTATTTTTTAGATGATGTGATTTTCTTTTCTAGAGTTTCATGCACTGGGTCGTAATCAATACTTACAGACTGTTGGGAAAATAAGCAAGTTTCTTGATGGTCTATAATTCTACTTTCCAGACTGAGACTTTTTAGTAAATCTTTTATTTTAACGTTGTCTGGTCGAGTAAATACAGTAAAATCTCGCTTAAATTTCAGTGAAAAAATAGTTCCATGATAACTCCCAGTAATAACATATGCAGCATTTCTAAAGTATCCAACCCACTCTTCTGGATCGACAGTTATCAAATTTACATTAGCTATTTTGCTAGGTCTAGCAAGAGAAACTATTAATAAATTTTTGAGTTTAGGTACTGATTCGATCAATGTTTTTATTTGATTTTCTTGTTCTGCTGTATAACTCGTTATAGAGTAAAGTAAAATATATTCTTGCTTAATCTTTGGAATTAATTTAAATTCGCTAAAATCGTTCAAAAAAGTTGGATCTAAAACTTTTGTTGCTGTTCTATTACACTCTTGTTCAATCAACCTCAAACTATTGTTATCTCGAACAGAAAGATGATTGAATTGACCAATTAATTGAGATATCAATTGTTTATGAGAACCTAGCTCCTTAGTCTGACCAAAACTAGGTGCATAGCTAATTTTTTGGCAATTTTCATTATCAACAAAGTCTAGAAAAAATGAAGGCTCGAAACCACCTCTGAATCTATTTTTAATATTCCAAACTTGGTCGCTTCCACATATTACTACGTCATATTGATAACTAAAGTTGTTTAAGCTTGCTGTTGTATAAGATTTCTTTTTACTTAAATCCATTTTAGAAACCAAAAATCTTCTCATTCTCCAAGCTTGAATTAAATACGGTATGAAGTGACTCTCCCATTTGTATTTACTATAATTACCATGTATTGGTTTTATTGGCATCAGTCTACCCAAATAATTTATAGCAGTTTTGTATGGTCGATAATCAATAATTTCAACATCATGTCCATATTGCTTAATTATTTTCCATAAAGCATAAGCTTGAAGAGTTGCGCCATAGTTTGTTGTATGGTGAAAAGTTAGAATTCCTACTTTCATTTGTTATGATCCTTGTGTATTAAGTAAAAAAAAATAACTGAACTAATTAATTTAATACAATCTTTTCTAATCTACAGAAATAATTTCCAGGATAGCTTTTCTGGGACTTACAATATGCAAAAGCTTGACAATATTGATAAGAATAACTATGGGAACGTGACTGGAAGATTTATTTAAGATCCAATTGGGGGCTTTAGAAGAATAACTTGTTTTTCCTATCTTAAGCCAACTAAGATATTTCGGTATTCTTAGATAACCATCTTTGAATACAGAACCGCAATTAGGTGCAGAATAATCTTGAAATTCTTTTGACCACTTTAATCTTTTCATTATCGGATTCTCATCAAAATTGGTCTGGTTAAATTTGAAAGTAGCACTTAGTATGAGGCAAGAATGAATACCAGTAAAAATAGTTTCTCGATGACCTTTGACAATTTCTTCTTTACCCATAGTTTTAATAATATTACTTTCAAAATCAAAAAAAGTAACACTTTCAATGAATTCATAAATGGTAGTAGAATTTTTTCCTCCACCAGCATTCATTGCTAAAGCTCCTCCAATGGTGGCAGGAACTGATGTAAGAAAATAAAAAGAACTCAAAGAATTATCGTAGCAGTACTTAAGTAAATCTATAATTAAAGTTGAGGAAGAAACTTCAATTCTATTTCCTGAAAGATAGTTTATGCTTTTAGGTATATTGTTTTTTAAAATTAATGTTTTAATACTCTTTTTGACGAATAAAGTGTTAGAACCATTGCCCAATATATATACTTTAACATTGTTAGCTTTAGCCCAATTACAATATTCACTAAATTGCTCAATGCTTTGAAATTCGCCATATCTTTCAAAATAATGTTCGGTTCGATAAAAAGATAAGTTATTATCTATAAATGATTGAATTTTTTCCATAATTTTCTAGTTAATTTATTTCTTTTACTCACAAAAGCTTTTTAAGATTTAAATTCAGGCTATTTATTTCGTGACCAAGTATTTCGCGTTAGCTAAATTTGAATTGTCAATATCACAAAGACCAAATTCTTCACGAATATAATCTGTTAATGGTTGAGATAAAATAAATTTTCCTAGCATCACCGAATAGATACGTAATTTTTGATAAATAGTGTTTGCTCTTTGAAGACGCATCTGCCTCTGAGTGAAAATGTTTGACCCATTATCAGTAATATATACTGCACCTGGAAAAGGTAAAATATCCAAAGAATATCCTTTATGTAGCAGTTGTTTTTCTATCTTATGTCCATGAAATAACCATTTAGGATGAACATCATCAATCTTGAAATCTCGGTCGGGCTCAACTAGATCATATTTAACAATAGAAGATGTACCGCATCTAGAAGAGAAAAATTTTTGTACGAGAAAAATAGATTTGCTACCATCTATGTACTCGTAGCCTTTACTAAACATCCACCCATTAGAATCAAGATTTTGGCTAACAAACTGTGCTAAATGTTTGCTAACGCAGTCATCTGCATCCACAAACATGACGTGAGTTGGATTAAACCGACGAACATTGGTAAGTCCTACAAAGATCTTTTTTTGTTTGTCAATTCTTCTACTGGAATAGTCATCATTATTTTCCCAAGTGGGTGGTAAAAAATCTACTGAAATATAAGTAATATTAGGATGTTCGAATTTAATATCTGGCTTTTCGTGACAAACAACAATGACTCGAAAATCTGAATAAGTTTGATTACAAACTGATCTAATAGTTCTCTCGAAAAGTCTACAAACTCTTTCCCATGAATTGGAAATTTTTGCACTTTTTACAGGGATGATAAAAACTAACATTTAAATTAATTTTCTCCTTTAATTAATTAAATTTATACATATAAAATATTGCCAAATCTATATTTCAAGTTCAGCTTGAAGTTGCTGAGCTTAATTCATATTGCATTTGGTGATATTTCCAAAGCGCACCTTTCCTTGCTAATAAATCCTGATAGCTTCCTTGTTCGACAATTCTTCCTTGCTCGAGGACGACAATTTTATCTGCCTTGGCAATAGTTGATAATCGATGGGCGATTGCAATCACGGTTCGACCTTGAGAAAGTTTTTCCAAAGACTCTTGAATCAGTTTCTCAGTTATAGAATCTAAGGCGCTGGTGGCTTCATCTAAAATAAGAATTTCTGGATTACGGAGTAAAGCCCTAGCGATGGCAATACGCTGACGTTGTCCACCAGATAGTCTTACTCCTCGATCGCCTAGTATAGTATTCATACCATCTGGCAGCTCTCTAATAAATTCAACGGCATGAGCAAGTCTTGCTGCCTCCCAAATTTCTGCTTCATCAATTCTTTCTAACCCATAGGCAATATTTTCTCTAACGGAGGCATTAAAGATAAAAGTATCTTGGCTGACAATTGCCATTTTCCGCCGAACAGAAGTAATGTCAAAGTTGCGTAAATCTTTTCCATCCAATTTAATTGATCCTGCTCTTGGGTCATAAAAGCGAGGAATTAAGTCTGCTAAAGTAGTTTTTCCTGCACCTGATGATCCAACTAAAGCAGTAACTTTACCTTTTTCAATAGTTAGACTAATATCCTGTATAACTAAATTGTTCGATTCATAATTAAAATCAACAGATATAAAATTAATCCCATGCTTTAACCTTGTAAATAAAAGCTCACCATTATCTAAATAAGGTTTATTTTCATGTGCAATCAATTCTTTAACATTGTGAATAGAACCTTGAAAACGACTCAAATTTTCTCTAGCCCCATTAAATTGGGATACCAAAGGCAAAATTCTTAATAAAGCAAACATAAAAGTAAGTAGAGAAGAAACTGGTAATTTTCCAGTTACAATGAAAAGGTTAAATGCAATTATAACCATGATGATTAAAATAGTGCTACCTAATGCTTCTGCTAGGGGCATTATCATTGATGAAACAATAGCAACTCGCTTCTCTGCTCTAACTATGTTAGTACTAGCTTGATAAAATCTTTTACGCTCGAAATCTTCGGTTGCTGAGCTTTTAATCGTTTTAATTCCATTAATAAATTGAATAGCGATCGAAGATAAGTGTCCATTAGCCTTTGGAACAGCAAAGCTTGCTTCTCGAACCCGAGCAATCAAGTTTGACAGACTCACTGAAAGCAGAGTGTAAAGTAGAATCGCAATCAATGAAAGTTGCCAAGATAGCCAAAATATTGATGCAATATAAGCTATTAGTGAAGAGCTTCTCACGACTAAAACGGCAAATAACTGAAAAGCTTCTTTGATTTGATTAATTTCAGTCGTAATGCTATTTATTAGTTCTCCAGAATGGCTGGTTGAATAATAGCTTAAACTTAAGCTCTGCAATTGCTCAAATATTTGCTTACGAAGTCGATTGCATAAGTTAGCTTTGGCAAGCTGTATATTATATGAGCCAAGATATCTTAAGCTTGATTTGAACCAAATTACCAATAAAATCAAAGCAGATAGGCGAAAAAGCCTCACTTCAGAGGATCCCTCAATTGCTAAAAATTTAATATCAAACCATTCGATTCCTGTTTCGATGGGGGGTTCATTTGGGGTTGTTAGTCCTTGGAGAAAAGAAGCAATCAAACCAACCGAAGCGCCCTCAAAAAGAGCGGCCAGCAAGGTACAAACTATAGCAATGATTACAATTTTGCGAAAATGTTGAAATTCTCGCAGAATTATAAAATTATCTCGCCAAAAGTTAGTTTTTTTTATCACTCTACCCATCCAGAGCGGAGTTTTGTAGCGAATAAACATAGTTAAAGTTTGTCAAAATAATTTAATAAGCACCAGAACCAGAAAGAACTTTGGGAAAGGTCATCACCAGAATTTTCAAATCTTTGGTTAAAGACCAACTATTTAAATAATCCAAGTCATATTCAGTAACAGCATCTAAATCTAATAATTTAGAGCGGGCTGCTACTTGCCAAGCCCCGGTAATTCCCGGCAAAGCATTCAATCTTTTCTGGCCTTTTTCTTCCAGACGCAAGGCATCATATAAAGCCCAAGGACGAGGACCGACGAAACTCATTTCCCCTCGTAAAACGTTAAACAACTGGGGCAATTCATCAAGGCTATATTTCCGCAGCCATCTACCCAATAGAGTGATTCGAGGGTCTTTTTCTAATTTGTGCAATCCTTTTTGACTACCCATTAACTCATTGTGTTGATGTTCAGCATTCATCACCATAGTGCGAAACTTATAGATCTTAAACAGCTTACCTCTCTCTCCAACCCGCCACTGAGAGAAGAAAATTGAACCAGGGGTAAAAATTTTAATTGCCAAAGCTATCGATAACATTAAGGGGCTAAATACCACCAGTAAAATTAAAGCAGTCAACCAATCCAAAATTCTTTTAACTCGCCAGTAAGTAGTCTGACGAAAATAAAATAAGTCACTGTGGGAAGGAATACGGATAAAAAGTGGTTTCCTAGCTTGATGGCAAGTATCAGCCCAAAGCTTAATTCCTGGTTCTCCCAAAACCCGATCCACACAAACCCTGTTCACCCAGGAATTTTGCAGACAACTTTTCAACCATCGTTTATTGGTTAAAGCAGAAAAACTATAGTTAGCATCTTGAGGGATGCTCTTCACCAGAAGGCTCTTTTGCCGCCATTTTAGATCGCAGACAGGCAAAAAGCTTTGACTGTTCGATGAGTCTGAGTCTAAGGTCAGTACTCTAGAAGTTTGAAGTATGATATTCATTGGCATAATTTTTGATTAAATTAATTAAACTTGCTGAGGTAATAGAGACTGAGATTGAGCTTCATTTTGTTGGGTGGCTTCTTTAGAATCGTTGGCTACAATGCCTATGACTTTTAACTCACTCAACAAAGTAGTAGCCTCTAGCAATTCCGAAACTTTAACTTTGTCTAAGCGCATCATTAGTACAGCACTATCACAAATAGATGCAACCTTAATCGCGTCTACCATCCCGATCGCGGGAGGAGTATCAACTAAAATGAGATCGTAGTTGAGTTCTTGCTGCTCAATAAAATACTGTAGTTTGGCAGAACTAAGTAACTTGACTGGATCAGTTGGCTTGGAGCCAGCGGTAATCAAATCAATGGTTTCTCCTAGAAAAGAAACTTGCTCAATGACAGGTCGATCCGTTTCTCCTGCTAAATAATTAGCCAAACCAGAATGATTGTTACAGTTAAAAGGTTGATGTAAACTAGGAAAACGAAGATCGGCATCAATTACTAGTACCCTTTGCTCATGGCGAGCTACGCTTAAAGCTAAACCCAAGATAAAAGTTGATTTTCCTTCTCCAGCGATCGCGCTAGTTACAGCTAGAGTTTTTAAAGAGGAATTGGCAGAAGATAGCTTAAGATTTTCGTAAATTAAGTCTAAAGCTTCTCGAAAAGGTTGCCACTGAATTATTTCTTTAGTGGGAGTAGTAGATTGGGAATTAGATAAAAAGGGTAGTTGAGCCAGCAAACGATTATATGAAGATGTGGATAATCCAGGAGTAGTACCTAAAATAGGTATACTAGTTTGAGCATTAATCTCCTCAGGATTAGTAATCCGTTGATCGATGGCTTCTCTAACAAAAGCGGCTGTTACTCCCAAAAAAGAAGCAACTACGAAACTAAGCAACAAATCTTGATGTAAATTAGGAGCAATTTGGATTCCTAATTGAGGTGGTTCGATAACTTGCCAATTAAAGCCACCGCGATTCAATTCAATTCCTAGCTCTTGCTTGGCTTCTAACAGTCTTTGTAAAGCTTCTCTTTTAACTTCTGCTTCTTGAGTAAGACTTTTGTATTGAGCAATTAATTCAGGAAACTCAACTAATTGTTGCTTTAATTTAGCTTCAGTTTGCGCTAGAATCAAATCCCGCTGGTGAATACCTGTCAAATTAGATTGCGATTCGGTAATCTTATCAATAAAATTAGTATCACTTCCCACTAATTGCCCTAATTGCCTTTGTTTTGATAGAGATTTCAGTTCTGCAACAAAATTAGGCGGGACTTCTCCCAAAACTTTTTGCGCTTCCTCGATCAACAAAGCTATCTGGCTATCTCTTTCATCGATGAGGCTATGAATTGCAGGATTATCACTAGTAAATTTTTGTTGTTTCGTAGCTAGGAGAATTTCGGTCTCTTGTAATTTATTCAGTAAATTTTGATAGCGAGAAGATTGACTGAGTCGAGATAAAGCTAGCGAATTATCTGTCGATAATCCTAATTGCTGCTGGATAGAAATATAAGTTGCTTTAGTCTTGCTTTGTTGTGCTTTAAGCTCATCTCTTTCTCGAGCAATTCGCCTAATGTTTTCTTTAAGAGCTTTCGCATCTTCTTCCGGGGAAATTAAATTATGTTTTTTGCTCAATTCCGTTAAAGCCGCCTCCGCCTTAAATAGCTCACTTTGAGCTCTAGGAATTTGATTATCGATAAAAAATAATCCATCCCTGAGACGCTTTTCTTGCTGTTCGAGATTGTATTCTAAATAAAATTCTTGTATGGCTTCTAAAACTCTTTTGGTCTCAACTGGACTATCGCCAGCGTAGTCTACTTGTATAATTTTTGTTTGAGTTTTGCCGTCTTCATGCATGAGTTGCGACACAGTTAATGATTCTCGCAACTGTTTTATAGTTTCTGCAGTTTCATGGTCAGAATTGCCTAACGCTAGCTTTTCAGCAACTCTGTTTAATATTTTGGAACTCTTAAATACTCTCAATTGAGTCGCATAATCAATTTCGATAGTTGTATCGGCAAACTCTCTTTCCAGATGTTCATTGTTCGCATTCCCATTGGAATCTTTTTGATAGTTAGGCTCCACCAGTATCTGCATATGGCTTTGATAGACAGGTTGTCTTCCAAGAGCTAAAGGAACAGAAACAGCCATTATACTAGCAAAAGCTCCTGCGACCCAAAGACGGCGATGCCAAACTTTGGCTAATAGCTGTCCATAACCTAGATCATTGTTATTTTCTGTCTCAAAATTGTTATAGCTTTGATTCATCCTCTTGCTCCTACTGCGACATTATCAGCTAACCACTCAGCATGAATTTTTAAATTAGCCATAACTGACTTACCATAAAACTCTTCTAAAACTTTTGCTATTTGCTGAAAAAATACGAGCTCGGAGTAATTATTTATTGCATGGTCGCGAATTGCGCTATAGTTCCATGTCTGCAAGCATTCCTGTTTAACGGCTCTCTGCAAGGCGTCAGGAGTTTGAGGATTAAAAAGTATACCAGTTTTGCCTGAAATTTGAGTATCCAGCACTCCGCCTGCTCCATAGGCGATTACAGGTGTCCCACTGGCATTAGCTTCTATGGGAACTAAGCCATAATCTTCAAGAGCGGTGACTATTACGGCTTTTGCTTTGGCCATCAAATGTTTCCGCCAATTATCCTCCACATATCCCAAAAAATTGATGTTGTCTAAAGACTTAGCCTCTAAACGTTTGCGCTCAGGACCGTCCCCAATGATAATTAACGGTAATCCCAGCCAATTAAACGTCTCGATCGCAATATCCAATCTTTTATAGCTAATAATTCGCGACGAAATTAGGTAATAGTCTTCTTTGTCGCCTGAGTAAATAAACTTACTGGTGTCGATTGGATAATTTATTACTAAGGCTTTTCTTTGATATATTCGGTTAATTCTTCGGGCTACAGTAGTGGAATTGGCGATGTATAAATCTGGTTCTTGAGAATACTGCAAATCTTGTTGCCTTAAAGATTGCATTACAGGTTCGATCAGTGGGGAAAATTTCTTAAATTTACTATATTCTTCTAAATAAATTCGCGTATTCCAAAGAAAGCGGGTTACATTGTGACAAAAACAAATGTGCATTGCTCCTGGTCTCTTTCGTACTCCTTTGGCAAAGCTAGAAGTACTACTAATTATTAGATCGTACTCTTGCAAGTCAAGCTGGCGAAAAGCTGAGTAATATAAGGGAGCATAAAAACGAAAACCTCTTTTGGTTCCAGGCAACTTTTGAAGAAAAGTTGTTTTGACAGAGCGTCCTTGGAGATCGATGGTGTTCTGAGAATCATAGAGAGATGAATAAACATCAGCCTCGGGAAAAAATTTGCACAGTAACTGAAAAACCCTCTCAGCTCCACCGCGCTGTGTTAAATAGTCGTGTACTAAAGCTATCTTCATTATTTGAGTGTTGTTATAAAAATTTGACGACTGCCTCTAGGGTCTCGTCATTGATGAAAATAATTGAAACTTAGCAAAACCAGAGTGTGCATCACAAAGCTAACTTAATGGGTGTTTAAATAAGAGCCTAGTGCACCTTTTGATCAACAGAAACAAAAATCAATATATGTACATGCTTCCTTAATATTCTTTACTTTTTTTTAAATTTCTTAGTTGGATTTAATATTAGATTGCACTAATCGAAAAGTAAATCTCCTTTAGGTAAGTAAAAAGTTATCTGATAGTAATATGGCAATCCTAAATCATTCGTGAAAAAAACTTTTGCCCTCCATCCTCTGCCTCTTCTCCTCCCAAATTTTCATTACTTAAATAGGATTGCTATATTAGGTTGGAAATACTAAGCTACATAGGAAACCCGTTGCGTTATGACCTTTGTGTAAATATTTACGTATTTTCTCGTCTTACGCTGTAAAGAGGCGAGTAATATAAACGAACTAGATTGAAGTATTATAAACTATTAAGGTATTAATAGAAATAAGATATTAAAATTTATTATGTTTTGCCACATAAAGCCCCACAAACTTGTTTTTTGTATTATATATACTTACAGTAAAACCAAAAAAACAAATAGAAATGCAGACTTAACAGTAGGGATTGTAAATACTTTTACATTATTTAGAAGTACTCATGTAATTGAAAAAAATATTTTTGCACAGGGTATCTAAAAAATGATTGTAGCTCCAAATTTTGCAGCAAATCTTTTTCTGTTCGGTTGTCTAACTTGTGCGCTTGAATGGTTCTTCGGCTAGATTAACTCCCTAGGGTCTCTCGCCAAGCAACACTGTATCTAACCCTTTAAAAAATAACTTTTTTTTAAAGCTAATATTACTTATTCGAGAAGTATTGATTGTAAACCGATAAATTGGAGGTGCACATTTTTCTCGTCGCTAAAGCGAGAATCTCAGTGCGAACAAAAATGAATAACCCAATTGACTTTGAATCCGTCTTGTCTTTAATTGATCGTACTATTAGTCCTATTTATCTTAATCCGACTCAAGAAATAGTACTTCGAGAAGTGTGGAATGGTAAAACTTATGCCAAGATGGCAGATGACTATAATTACGATCCTGAGTATATCAAAACCGTAGGCTGTAATTTATGGCACACTCTTTCTTGTGCTTTTGATGAGCAAATTAACAAGAGTAATTTTGTGCCTTGTATGAGGCGAAAAATTAAGGATGTAATTATAGATCAGAAAAATAAGTCAACAGATGATCGGTCTCAACTTTTATCTACTAATCTTACAGATCAGCAATCTTATCATTGGACAACTGCTCCTGATACCAAACATTTCATAGGTAGAGGACAAGAAATTAAACTCTTAGAATCTTGGAGTCAGGATCTTGATTGTCGTTGTATTGTTGTTTCAGGTATGGTTGGTTGTGGGAAAACTAGTTTGGTAACTAAGTTTGCCAAAGATGTAAAAAATCAGTTTGATTACGTTATTTGGTTTTCCTTAGATAATCCCCCATCTATAAAAACACTAATCCATAATTACCTAAAATTAATCAGCCAGCATCCTAACCATGGGATAGACTCAGAATCTTTAGACTTAAGTCTCTTAATATCTCAACTTATCGATTATTTAAAACAGAAAAAAATTTTACTAGTATTAGACAATTTACAATCTATTTTTGAGGTCCATCAAACAAGCATTTATTACAAAAAAGAATTAGAAGACTACGGTCAATTTTTCCGTGCCATTATATCTACCAACCATAAAAGTCTCTTAATTTGTACAAGCCGGCTCAAGCCTAAATTACTTGAATACTATGCCACGAATCAAATTAAAATTCTTGGTTTACAAGGATTTGCGAAGCAAACTACCAAGAAATTTATAGAGTCAAAAATTAGTAGCGCCTCAGATAGGCAAAAGCTATTGCATTTATCTGAAAGTTTACAAAATAACCCTCAATTACTGAAAATTGCTTATGATAACTTGGATATTGTTAGTGGCGATAATATTGAACAAGTTGTTCAAGAACTCAGTCTCCTTGAAACAATTACTAGTTTGCTGGAGCAAGAATTGTCTTGTTTATCAAATTTAGATAAAGAAATTACTTGCTGGTTAGCAATATCCGATTCGCCTGTTTCTTCAGCAGAATTGTCCAACTATCTAGAACAATCTCATCCTAGAATCAAATTTTTACACAGCATTAATTCTTTAATAGAGCGATCGCTGATTAGCCAAAGTGATGGTACTTACTCTTTGATGCCCATAATGAAAAGCTATTTGCGCAGGAGATTGGTTAAGCAAGCTCTCCAAAGCAGAAGCTACAATTAAGCAATTTAATCGATAGTATAGCAATGAAACAACACAAAATTCTTTTTGTCGATCATATAGCAGCATTGGGGGGAGCAGAACTAAGCCTACTAGATTTGGCAACTGCACACGCTCAAACTAGCAAGGTGCTCCTGTTTCAAGATGGTCTTTTACGCGAACGTTTAGAGCTGGCAGGAGTACAAGTAACGATTATTCCTGCTTCTAAAACTATGCTTAATCTCCGTACTTCTGGAGGACTGAACTCCTTGGCAACAATACCAGAACTCTGGAATATGGCAGGTATGATCGCTCAAGAAGCAAAAGGTTATGATTTGATCTTGGCTAATTCCCAAAAAGCTTTTATAATTGCTGCTCTGGCAACTTTAAGGGGGAGTCCTCCTATTGTATGGTATCTACGGGATATTATTACTGCAAAGCATTTCAGTAGGGTAAACCGTAGGATTGCAGTGTTTTTGGCTAATCAATTTGCTAGTAAGGTATTGGTTAATTCTCAAGCTACAGGTAAAGCCTTTGTTGCTGCTGGAGGAAAACAAGACCTCTTAGATGTCGTTTATAATGGTTTTGACTCTCGGCGGTTTGATACTGTAACTATTCAAGATATAAATAAAGTCCGTTCTCAGTTAAGTATTGGTAATGCACCTTTAGTTGGATTATTTAGTCGTTTTTCTTACTGGAAAGGTCAACACCTTCTTCTCAAGGCAGTTGAAGAATTACCTCAAGTCCATGTGATTTTAGTAGGAAAAGCTTTATTTGGGGAAGAAGACTATGTTTCTGAGCTAAAAAGCCTAGCTAGTAAACCAGAATTGCAAGGTAGAATTCATTGGTTAGGATTTCGTAACGATATTCCCACTTTAATGAAAGCCTGCGACATTATCGTTCATACTTCTACTGAACCAGAACCCTTTGGTAGGGTGATTGTCGAAGGACAGTTAGCCCAAAAAGCTGTAGTTGCCTCGGCTGCTGGAGGGGCACTAGAAATCATCAACGATGGAATAACTGGTTATTTATTCGCCTCTGGAGATGCGATCGCTCTGCGCCAACGGATTCAAAAATTGATTAGCGATCGCAATTTAGCCCACACTTTAGGTCAACAGGGTTATGTCAGTGCCCGGAAAAATTTCTCTTTAGAGAATCTGCTCGATAGTTTTGAACAAGCTTTGTTAGAGGTATTAGAGGTGTAATTAGGCTGCTTGCTAATGATTTCTGAAGCTTTGAGCATTTCTGGCTTATATCTAATAAGTTTTTAAGTTTTGAATCGTAGTCTCCTATATAGATATCTCTATCTATAAATCTAATTCTTATCGAATTTTTGATCGTTATCGATGGTTACAACACCAATCTTTATTTTGTGTTTTTAGTTGTCATCATACATTAGTATTACTAAAATTGAAATGTAACCCCAAAAATGACCCAATTTTTACCAATGATGCTCTTATTATAGCCTAATATAGTATAAAAGTACTATTAATTTTCTATAAAATATAATTTTTTCGCAATTGTCTAGTAGCGTGCTATACTGGCTTTTGCTTAACAAATAGTCAAATACTAAATGTCTAGCATCTAATTATTCGGGGCGTAGCGCAGCGCAGCTTGGTAGCGCACTACTTTGGGGTAGTAGGGGTCGTGGGTTCAAATAGTTAAACTATAGATTTTATAGAACCATCGCTATACTTAGACTATAGACTCTAAACACCATCGTAATTAGAAGATTATTTTTTGGTTGGGATTAATCGTACCCCAATTTATGACCCAAAAATTCTTTCTTGCAGGATTTATTTACAAAATAATTAACTATCGTTGTAAAAGTCACTCAGAATTAAACCATTGTTGCTCCAAAACAGATAAATAGTTAGCAAGGTCACGACGAATTTGCCAGCATTTACTGCGTTCACTGGAACGACGTAAGGTCGCTAGAGCAGTACGAAAAGTATTCAGCTCAACTGTAGCAAAAGACTTTACCCAATCAGTATCTTGAGGTAAACCAAACAGTATGGCAACAGCAGAACCCTCACGAAGAATAAAGGATTGAGTATTCTTGCGACCAGTAATTTGACGACGAGATTTTTTGATTTGCCCAATAAAAATTTCTAAATCGTTATTAGTCTTTGGTAATAAAGGTTCTTGTCGATAAGAAAATAATTTGCAGCTAAAGGAAGTCGTAATCTTCTGAAAATGATTG
The DNA here is from genome assembly GCA_030065615.1 of Xenococcus sp. MO_188.B8. Lineage (GTDB taxonomy): Bacteria > Cyanobacteriota > Cyanobacteriia > Cyanobacteriales > Xenococcaceae > Xenococcus. The sequence continues at coordinate 33,480 of JASJDR010000064.1, forward strand.
AGCCATTGGTTAAGTAGGGCATTAACAGTCAAATCAGAACCAAATTCCCTAGTTAGTGATAGGTCGGTCGTATCAGCAATTTCGAGTTTTAGTTGAGCCAAATAGTTCAATAAATCTGGTACCGCTTGAGCCGCAGCAATTTCAGTATCTAACAAATGGGCAATCTGTCGAATCCATTTCAGAGCTTGATTAAGCAAGGCAAAACTAGCTTGATAAGTTGGTAGAACAGATAATCTTTGACGTAGTTTGCTGAGTAATTGAGAAGAACGACTCAACAAGAGCCGATCTAAAGAATCAACAATCTGAATTAATTTCTGATAGAGTTCAACTCCAGGAAACTCTAAGGGATATTTCCCTTTGGTTCCCATTACGGTGCGAATTGCCAAGCAATAATCCAGGATTATTTGAGATTCTGTAGTCTTGTCACTTTGTTGTGCTGCTATCTCTATCGGGCGAATTTGCCGAATCTTCTTTTTGAGTTCTTTCTTCAATTGACGAGCGACCCCGCGTTATGCGAAGCGGTATCCTTTAGGGCGGCGTCAGACGCAAGGGAACGCGCGAGTCGTGACGATCCTGTTCACAGACAGGTTTCGCTAGATCTTTTAGATAGTGGTACTGACATAACTGATGTGCTATTCCTGGTAACTGACGCTCGATTGCCAAACAAATCGAATGTTGTTTATCACTGACCACACCGATAATTGGGACTCCTAATTGTTTCACTTGTTCAATTAGTTTTTCAATTTCTCCTGTGGCACTCGATAACAAATTAGCTGCTACTAGCACTCGACCTAGTCGCACTTCTGGCGAGTAAGTAAACGGTTTCATTTCCTTTCTCGGGTTGGATGCCATCAATTGCCAGTATGATTCCCCCTAACTCATGTAACTCAGCCATTAGCTTCGCGTCTTCTTGGGCTACTGTGGTCACGCTTTGCTAGGAATACTTCACACAGAAGAGCTACTTCTTTGAGCGAGATTGAGATTTTCTTGGTGAGCTGATTGTAAATTGCTTCTATCGTTTTGTTGTCTCGATACCTTAACTGACCAATGTAGACAATCACATCTAGTCCAAAGGTATATCCCTTAAGCGCCAGAAGATTTTCTTCTTCTGGCCGATAGACTGCTTCTGAGTTAGCACATTCGGGATTTTGACACCCCAAACAATGACTCACTACTTTTAATTCTCCGCTTAACTTTACAATCCATCTTTGTTTGTGGTACTTCTCACTGAAGGGTTGATCGCATTGGGGGCAGGTTTTTGTTTGCGGATACAAATCGATTCGTCTACTCTCAGAATGATTACGAGCTGTTTTCATCTGTTGAGACTGACTCTAACTCAGCAATAACTTGCTTTAAGATTATTTATCAGTCTCTCATAATTCAACTCATTCAAGCTTTTGGTGTTAGTTTTACAGCGATAGTTATAATTAAATAAATTTAGCAAGTAATTAACATGTAGATGTAGTTGTAAAAAATCGCGATACAACCACCACAAAATCTAGAAAAAACCTAAAAAAAATCTAGAGAAAACCTAAAAAATGAAGCGTAGATTTTCAAACAAAGGCCATCTCAATGTTATTATCGATGTGCGTAGCAGTTAGTAATGTAGGGCAATGACTATGGTAGAAGCACCTGTATCTCCAGTGGTGCTAACAATATTGGATGGCTGGGGTTATCGAGAGGAAACTAAGGATAACGCTATTGCTACAGCCAAGACACCGGTATTTGATAGCTTGACAACAGCCTATCCCAACACCTTAATCCGTACCTCAGGAAAAGATGTAGGACTTCCAGATGGTCAAATGGGAAATTCAGAGGTTGGTCATCTTAATCTGGGTGCGGGAAGAATTGTTCCTCAAGAATTAGTGCGCATTACCGATGCGGTAGAGGATGGCTCTTTATTTAGTAATGAAGTCCTCGTGGAAATATGCGATCGCGTTCGCACTTCAGGCGGCAAACTGCATTTGATTGGTCTTTGCTCCGAGGGAGGGGTTCATTCCCATCTCAAACATCTAATCGGTTTATTAGATTTAGCCAAAATAAACGGGATCTCTGATGTCTGTATTCACGCTATTACCGATGGTCGAGATACTATTCCCACAGATGGGATTAAAGCCTTAGGCGCAATCCAAAAATATGTAGACAAAATAGGTGTAGGGCGGATTGTGACAATAAGTGGTCGTTACTATGCCATGGATCGCGATCGCCGTTGGAACAGAGTGCAACAAGCCTATGAAGTGATGACTCAGGATAGTGTGATGCAACCTCTCTATGCCACTGAGGTTTTGCAGAATTTCTACAACGAAGGGCTCACCGACGAATTTATACTCCCCACCAGAATTGCCCCAGGAGCGATTCAACCAAAAGATGGGGTGATTTTCTTCAATTTTCGTCCAGATCGGGCTCGTCAGCTGACCTATGCTTTTGTCCAGGAAAATTTTACTGGCTTTGAGCGAGAAATTATTCAACCTCTCAATTTTGTAACCTTTACTCAATATGATCCATCTCTAGCGGTGGAGGTGGTTTTTAAGCCACAAAATCTGACCAATATTTTAGGAGAAGTTATTGCCGCCCAAGGTTTGCGTCAATTTAGAACTGCTGAGACCGAAAAATATCCTCATGTTACCTATTTCTTTAACGGTGGCTTGGAGTCTCCCTTTAAAGGGGAAGATCGCGAATTAATCCAAAGTCCGATGGTGGCTACCTATGATCGTGCTCCGGCTATGTCGGCGATCGCAGTTACCGAGGCGGTTTGTCAGGCGGTCAACAAAGGAATTTACTCGTTGATTATAGTTAACTATGCTAATCCTGATATGGTAGGACATACAGGAAATTTAGACGCCGCAGTTTCCGCGATCGAAACGGTAGATCAATGTCTTGGCAAAGTAATGGAAGCGGTAACCAAAGCGGGAGGAACCATGCTGATTACTGCCGATCATGGCAATGCCGAATATATGAAGGATGCTCAAGGAAATCCTTGGACGGCTCATACTACTAATCCTGTCCCCTTGATCCTCATTGAAGGAGAAACTCGCAAAATTTCTGGACATGGGGGAAATCCCACATTACGAGAAGATGGACGTTTAGCTGACATTGCACCGACCATTCTCCATATTTTAGGCATAGCTCAACCCGAAGAAATGACTGGCAGATCTATGATTCAACTCGCAGAATATGAGACCAAAAAGAGTCGAACTCCTGTGAGAATTTCTCTATAAACGACTTGGCAAAATTAAGGCATATGACAACTACTACATTACTTTCTCAAGCAACTGATATCTCGGCTAACGATTACTGTGTTTTTGGTTTAGCGACTTGCTTCTTTCGTGAAGAAGGAGAAGTCCAAGAAGTCAAAATCATCGAACCAATTCCTTCTGCTTCCTTAGAAGCAATTTTGCAGGGAATTCCGACTTCTTATGAGTTGGCTGGAGCCAAAACTCTAGGGGAATTTTTGCAGGAGGAGCAAATTTTGATTCCTAGCGATTTTCCTGAATCAGCTCAATTATGCGATCGCTTTGCGGAAAGAGCGATCGCCGCAACTCGTACTTACAAAAGTCGTCCCGAAGCAACCAAGCATATTGAATTGGGAACTATCAAACAAGATTTTAACTATTCTCTCGAAAGAAAAAGAATCTTGAATGTGGAGAATATAGTGCGCACCGAAGATAATGTGAAGCAACATTCCCATACACACAAAGTTTTATAAATACTTAAGCAAGATTAATTGTGCATTATTAGATTAGGGGAGAGGTCGTTCGTCAAGAGTGATTTATCCTAGTTTAACCTTGTTGTGTATGCTGAGTTTGTTTGTATCGGCAGAATTTAATGCAATAGAAAGAGATATTTCTAGAGATGCTGGAGATTGTGCCTAGCGATCTCGGGCGGGAATGGGGGCTCAAATAAAAGCGGTGCACCAAACTATGCGGTGCTTGTACCCATCGCATTTGGGTATAAACGACATTGCGATCGCGTTTATCTGTGAAGAGATGCGATCGCGAATAATATTTTATTTTGTCGGAGGATGCCAACCTAACTTTTACCCAATTTTTGCGTACAGCTAAAGCAAGGCTATTATTCAATCTGAGAGCAATTATCGTAGCTCTTCCACAAGATGTTATTCCTACAATTTCTGTTCCATCATCACTCCAGGTAAAATGTTCAGACCATGTTTGTTGACGGGGATTGAAAAGCGTAACATTTTGATTACTAACAGGGTCTAATTCTTCAGTTTTTGTCCACTTATATTGATTGCACAACTCACAAGCTAAACAGAGATTCTCTTCCGTATTTTCTCCTCCCTTGACAACGGGATAAATATGATCAATTTGCAGTCTACCCATTGTATAGTCTTGGTGACTCAGACAATACTCACAACGATTTCCCGCTATTTTTCTTATCTTTTTGCGGATAACTTCAGAAATATAGCTCATGTCAGGAGTTACGCAAACCTCGATTAACGGCTTCTACCAAAGCTTGTGATTTTCGCAATTGTCCTATTTGGTAAATTTGCATGAGGGTTAGTAATTCATAACGCTCTGCTGCGGTTAAACCTGTTTCTTTTCCTTTTGCTTGAAGTTCACCAAGTCGCTGATTTTGGACAGCATCCATCTTTTCATCGACTAAAGAGAGTATTTCTGTATCTGAGAGAGTGGATATGGGAGGATAGTTACTATCAGTATCAGAAAAATTTTCTATAGTAGGACAAAACATTTCTAAGACATCAGCTAAAACTGTCTTCACATCTTGCTGAGTGATATCCCCAAGGCGTTGAGCAGATTCAACCAAGTTTTCTGGTAAGGTAAGGGTGATTTTGACAGCCATTATTTTGAGCAAGAAAAATTTGGAAATAAAGCAAGCAAATTTATCCAGAGTAGTTGCTTTCCTAATACTATCATTTACTTAAGTTAAATATTTCATCCACAGCTATTATTAAATTACGATCAGGCAAAGCGAGGCGCTGCGCGGCCCGCGAAGCGGATCTCTTCGAGATCGCGTTTATCTGTGAAGAGATGCGATCGCTCATAAACAAATTAAATCTCTAAACTAAAGAAAAAAATCACTCAACTTTTTCTCTAGAACTATTTACCCCGGATAACTTAAATCTCCCTGACGAATACGCTCAACAAATTGTTCTGGAATCACTCCTAGCCATTTCTCTCTAATCACTCCATCTTCCAAGAGAATAGCAGTAGGGAAAGAATCAATTCCTAGCTTTTGCTGTTGCTTGCGCTCGATCGCGATTACAGGATAGTTCAATCCATATTCATCTACAAAATCTTGTCCTGCTTCAACTGTGCTTAAGGCTATTGTCCCGATTACTCCTGGTAAATCATCTCGATAGTGAACTACCTTGAGGACATTCAACCATTTCTTACATTGGGAGCATTGAGGACTTAAAAAAACAACTAGCTTTGAACCAAGCATTAATGTTGAATCAGAGTCTTCTCCTAACCATTTAGGTTTCCAAGTTCGGTCGATTTTAAGAGGAGTTAAATCGATATAAGGACGATCATTTTCCCGCCAATACTTCAGAAAACCAAAAGCCAAAGCACCACTAGTGACTAAAGTTGTTAACACTAACATCCACTGCCACAAAATTGTCGGTTGATAATTACCCCAAACAAAAGCAGATATTAATAGAGTAATGTAAACAAGATTGAGTATTATACTTTGGGTAGGAGTGATATCTAACCAACCGTTATAACAGCCACAGTCCTCTGCGCGCTCAGTAGAAGTACTCCAGTAGGTGAGAACTGTTAGTCCCATTAATAAAAGAATGCAGGCAGGAATCGTGACTGAGGGAAATACCCCTAAAATTAGGGCTACTCCTAAAGCCGATTCAATAGCAGTAAAAGCTAGGGCGCTAAACCTAACTAATTTGGGTTGTAAAAGTTTAAGGTCAGAAATATATCTGGTAAATTTCCAAGGTTCTATTACTTTGGCAATTCCAGTGAGAATAAAAACAATACCTACTAATGCAGATGTATTTAAAAAGTTGTCGATAAACATTTAATATTACGATATAAACTTGCTTGATTTAGTCGTCAGGAGGAATTTGGCACAGTAGAGACGTTGCCCTAAAGGATTTCCTAAAGGATACCGCTGCCCTAAAGGATATGCGGAGCGGTATGCTTTAGCGCTAGCTTCGCGTCGCGCATAAGCTTCGCGTCCATGCAACGTCTCTACAAAAGCGGTGCATCAAACTATACGGTGCTTGCATCCATCGCATTGGGGTGTAAACAACCCCTGTCACGTGTATGTTTTTAAAATTTTCAGTTATGTGAGGCATCGGGAGCATGGCGACAAAGGAACGCCCACCACCGCTAGTCCTCCATGAATCTATGATGAGCTTTCCCAGATAACTTCAATATTTCATAGTTCGTGATTTCTATTAATAAACGAGAACTTTGTATTTCGTTCTATAAGTATAATAATTTGCTTGATAGACAAAATCAATTAGCCAAATATAGGAAACAGGTGAAACATTCTTATTAACACCAGTAAATTCTGATTATTTGCTAAACATTCCTCTAACAATTGAATCCCCCACACTTTCTGAGACAGAATTAAATATTCCAAAGGCTAGTGGTCGTCCGCAGCGATCCATTGCCTTATGATATGCTGAGCTCCAACGCAGTACTGGCGGTGTGATACGATAGAGCGACCTTAACTGGTCGATTAGACGATGGTAATTATCTTGCTCTTTTGGCGCAAAAGATAATTGATATCCATGACGTATTACTGGGTGCATCATACCTTTAGCAATCAGTAACATTTTATCCAGAGCATACTCTCCAAAGGCTGTAGTCGAACTCTCGAATATCGAATAGAGTGAGCGCGCGTAGTCACCAACTTTGAGTAGGTCGCTTGTCAGCATGGATTCGTACCAGACAAGAAAATCATTCCATGAGCTTGGACGTATCCGATCATCAATCCCAAATATATAAGACATCAAACGAGACTCGTAGTAGAGCTGCTCTTTTTCAGCATTCGACAAGGGACCTGCAATCTCTTCATAAATCCTTACTGCTGCTTCCAAGAGCGTTGCATGCACCCAAAAAAGTCCAAGTTCATCATTTGCCGTATAGGATGAGCCTAGCGGATATCTTGATGAACCCTCCGAAATTTGCCCGACAATTGCTTTATGAACTCGATGCACTCTGGCTGATACCTTGAGTACCTCGTCTAAACTGCCAAATTGCAGACTATATACTTGAGAAAACGTCGATTGAAAACGCTTGATTGGTGAGAAACTCTTCATGGTATAGTCCACTGCGGCATGCGCCACGATTGGATGAGCATTCTGCATAGTAAGTGCATATATTGACGCTAAAAAGACCAGTCCTTGTCCAAAGACTTTCCAACTTATTGAGTCAGGACCAAAAAGTCCATAGCGCTCGTCAGTTACTTCTTGCTTGATTAATGCTATTTGTCGATTGTATTGTTCGGTTGAAACTCGCTCTAGATTTTGTAACACTTTATTTTAATGAGAATAAAAAAAATATATAAAAAAAGATGAATACGACTCTTGGTTAACGTGACTTGAAATAACAAGGCTCAAGCTACATTAAAATTTTTTATTGATTTGTTAAGATACCTTTTTTCCAAAACGGCGATCTCGTTTTTGATAGCTTGCAATAGCTTTTGCCAATTGTTGTGCATCAAAATCTGGCCACAAAGTATCTATCACATATATCTCTGTATAAGCCATTTGCCATAGTAAAAAGTTACTCAACCGCATTTCGCCACCAGTGCGAATTAGTAAATCAGGATCGGGACTATTAGACGTGTAGAGATATTGAGAGAACAAATTTTCATTTATCTCGTCTGGATATAATTCTCCTAGAGCTACTTTTTTCGCAATATCGCGACAGACTTTAACAATTTCTTTCCGACTACCATAATTAATTGCTACGTTAAAATTTATCGCTTGGTTCTGTCGGGTTTCTGCCATAGAGTAAGAGATTTTTTGTTGTAAAGATGAAGGAAGGGGGGATATATCTCCCAAAAATCTAATACGAACCCCTTCTTCTTTGAGCTCTTGTAATTCTTTTCGCAACAATCTCTCAAACAAGTTCATCAGAAAGCCAACTTCTGTTGAAGGACGACCCCAATTTTCTGTGGAGAAAGCGTAAGCTGTTAAGGTGTCTATTCCCCAATTTTTACAAGTTCGCAATATTTCCTTAAGAGTATTTGCACCTTGACGATGGCCTTCTATCCTAGGTAACCCTTTCTTTCTAGCCCAACGTCCATTACCATCCATGATAATCGCTATATGTTGTGGTAACTTTTGGCGATCGCAATTGGTTGGTTTTGAGATTGTTGATACTAATTGTGTGGTCATAAAGTTAATCAGATATCATCATCTAAACTACGATCAGGCAAAGCCTGGCGCTGCGCGGTCTCGCAAAGCGAGGCACTGCGCGGACCGCGCAGCGGATCTCTTCGAGATCGCATTTTTTCACAAATAAACACGATCGCTATTTGACATCATTAAATTTAAGCGTTACAAAGTTGATGAGTAGCTAAATAGTCGTTCAAGGTGTGCTTTAGCCCTTCTCTTAGGGGAATACGAGGTTCCCAGTCAAGAAGTTGACGGGCTTTCGTATTGTCTGCAACGCCTACAAAATGAGCATCACCCGGAGGCACTGGTAAATTCTCAATCACCGCAGGACGACCCACAACTTCCAAGTAATCCAGAATCAGGATCGCGTTTATCTGTGAAGAGATGCGATCGCTTTTTTGATAACCAATTACAATAACTAAATCTCACCAACCAACAGTTAGTAAGAATAGCATTTCACTATTAACAGAACTCTGTAAGTTTTATCTGCTAATTACAAATCCTGAGCCCCATAGTTATCTGAAGGGCGCACAACTAGCATCTTTTTTTAGCATTGCCAAATTGAGGTATGAATTAAAATTCGTAATCTCTTTTTTAGAAGATTCTAATCTAATTTTGCAACGCCCGATTTTTAACAGAACTCTGTAAGTTTTATCTGCTAAGTCCTAACCGTGATCACCATCACTATTTTCAGGTTTGCAGTACTTGCATTGGCCTTCATTCGCCCAATCGGCCCCCCAGCTGAATCCTCCTACTACTTCAGAAAGTTCATCTACGGATAATGTAAGTAGTTGGGGTTTGATTTCTAGACTTTTTTCGGATTTGTTTTTTTTGTACAGCAAAGATAATCTCCATTTGTGTTTTTTCTTAATGAACGAAAACTTTTTATTTCGTTCTATAAATAGAATAATTTGTTTGGCGGACAACCATCAATTAGTCAAATGGCTGAACTTCTCTCATGCCAATGTACTAAGTAGGACGAGACAAAAAAAACTAAAGTATGTAAAGATAATTAAAGATGAGTCAAAAACAGACAAGAAAAACTTAAGATGGGCGCTAGGTTGAGAATATTTCTAACTACAGAGGAAGAGAGAACATTACGAGAATTAAGAACAGCGAAAACTTTACCTCAAAGAGTTAAAGACAGAGCCTCCATGCTGCGGTTAAATAATCAGGGAATGTATGTCGAAAAGATAGCAGCCTATTTTGATTGTAATAAGCAAACCGTTAGAGAGACGATACATCGTTGGCAAAAAGACGGATTAGGTGGATTGTGATATACTCTACACGCCTTCGCTAGGCGATAGGCGGTAGCTTCTCTAAGACCAAAACGGTCGTCGAGCATTTTATGAAGTGATGTCGGAAGTGGAAGCTATAGCTCTAGTGGACGTTGGCGTAAATACAACAACCATTAGAAAAGCTTGAAACCTTTACTATGAAAAACTTTTGACTGTCTTGCCGAGCGTTCCCTTGCGCGACGCGAAGCTAGTCCTTTAGGGCAGCGGTATCCTTTAGGAAATCCTTTAGGGCAACGTCTCTACTGACTTTTGACTTCCCCTCCTGCTCCCCTCCTGCTCCCCTCCTCGGAGTAGGGCTGTTTCATTCTCTGAAAAATTCTAGAATAATGGGGAATTAGGGAGATAGGGCATTAGGGAAAATCAAATGCAAAAAAATAGACCAAAATTTATTAGTAGCCATGAAGACTTAGAAGTCTATAAAATCGCTTTCGATGCCGCTATGGAAATATTTGAGCTTTCAAAAAAATTCCCTCCTGAGGAAAAATATTCCTTAACTGACCAAATTCGTCGTTCTTCTCGTTCCGTATGTGCAAATATAGCCGAAGCTTGGAGAAGAAGACGCTATAAAGGTTCTTTTTTATCTAAACTTAATGATGCTGAGGCTGAAGCAGCGGAAACACAAGTTTGGTTAAAATTTGCTGTTAAATGCCTATATCTAGATATAGATACAGGAAGAGAGCTTTACAGTAAGTACAATCATATTTTAGGTCTAATTGTCATCATGACTAACAATGCCGATCAATGGCTGTTGAAAAAGAGCTAAACTATTCAGATTTCCCTATTTCCCCAAGTCCCTATTTCCCTAAGCCCCTATTGCTCATGATTTATTTATATTGAAACAGCCCTACCCTCCTCGGAGGGGTTGGGGGTGGGTTGGGCTGGGGGTGGGTGACTTCCGCGCAGCGGCACTAGCAGGGAATTACTCCGTAGAACATTTTCGATTTAATTCGAGCTAAATATTTTGTTACATAGTTCAGTTTTTTCTTGTCTAGCTACTTAGAAATGAAGCAAACCCTTATCAATTTGACGGAAAACAATCAATTAGCCAAATGGCTGAACTTTTCTCATGACAATGTACTAGGAAAGGAGCAAAGCCTTATCGGTTAAGAAATTAAAAACTAAGTATATCTTCTTACTCTCTTCATCTTTAAATTATGTATACTTATACCAATTTAAAATAAGAATACAACAATTGATTCTGTAGGGGCGATTGGCCAAGCGGTGCGACCCCGATGAGTTTTACTCATCTAGGGAACGCGCACCAAGAGATCGCCCCTACCACCAT
>JASJDR010000065.1 GCA_030065615.1 Xenococcus sp. MO_188.B8
ATAGTAATTCCAAATAGAAACCGTATGTATTCAATGGGTAGGGGCGAAAGGCCTTTCGCCCCTACAAATTATGATTCTCAGCCGATAAATCAACCCGATAAGAATCGCATGGAAATTAATTGGAATGACTATATCTGTCAATACCTCTTATCCTTTATCTTTTACCTCTTAATAATGGGATTAAATCAAGGCTGGATTTACGAAGAAAAAGTGCCCCGATCCGCTGTGGGACAAACAGTCTTGCAATATTATGCTACAAGATACCGTCATTCTAATGAACAAGAATGGCGAGCCAAGATAGAATCTGGTCAGGTTTTTCTTAACGGAGAGCGAGTTTTTGCTGAAACAATCTTACAATCAGGACAAAACCTTGCCTATCATCGTCCCCCTTGGTCAGAACCAAATGTTCCCCTATCCTTTGAAATTATTTACGAAGATCAAGACTTATTAGCGATCGCAAAACCGTCGGGATTACCGGTGCTACCAGGAGGTGGTTTTCTGGAAAACACTTTATTATGGCAAATCAAAAAAATCTATCCCCAAAATCCTCCGGTACCGATTCATCGTCTAGGAAGAGGTACTTCTGGGTTGCTATTATTGGCAAAATCAGCTTTAGCTAAGTCTAGCTTGAGTCGCCAAATGAGAACTAATTCTACAAAAACACCAAAAGGTGAGCGAATCGAAAAAATATATCTTGCTAAGGTTAACAACCCCAATAATATTGTAATACCCGATCGCTTTACGGTAACTAATCCGATTGGGAAAATTCCCCATCCCCATCTTGGCTATATTTATGGTGCAACTACTACAGGAAAATTTGCCCATAGTGAATGTCAAGTTGTCCAACGAAATCCTGATAGTACAATCATTCAAGTCACAATCTTGACTGGTCGTCCCCATCAAATTAGAATCCATCTCGCTGCTGCTGGTTTTCCGCTAATGGGAGATCCCCTCTATGGGGTTGGGGGGATTCCTCAACTCAAGCAAGATGCGATCGCCGTACCAGGAGATTGTGGTTATCATCTTCACGCTTATCGTCTTACTTTCTATCATCCTAGAAGCAACGAGAGAATAAATTTAATTTGTCCTGCTCCTATTTCACTAAGTATATAGGTAGGAGTAACAGGGGAAGACAAAACTTTTGACTTTTGTACAGACGTTGCATGCAACGTCTGTACTGACTTTTGACTTCAGTACAGCAGCACTAGTAACTAATCTTCATGATCTTCAAAAGGATCGTCTAGCTCTAGTGAAGGTGGGCCAAAGGCTGTGTAGATAGAATATCCAGTGATGGCAACGAGTATTATACCGATACTGATGCTAAGAACTATTGCAGGTTCCATAAGTGTATATAAATTATGATTACTATTCCTTTATAATATTACAGAACATTACGAAAATTGTCTTAAATATATTTAGTTGGTGAACTATGGCACAGCGTACAGGATTAGGAGATCTTCTAAAACCCCTTAACTCCGAATATGGTAAAGTATCTCCTGGCTGGGGCACAACTCCAGTTATGGGAATTTTTATGGCCTTATTTTTAGTATTTTTGTTGATTATCTTACAACTTTACAACTCTTCGCTACTGCTTGAAGGAATTGATGTTGATTGGGCAAGTCTAGGTCGCTAGATTTGATTAAACATCCAATACTAAAAATTTATGGTAAAGACAATTCCCCGTCCATCGGGGTTTTTTTCTGCCATAATACAGAGACAATATTGAGCTAGTAAGGAATTTCAGAACATGAACGTTTTTGGCATTGGATTACCAGAAATGGCTGTAATTGCAATTATTGCTTTACTGGTCTTTGGACCGAAGAAATTGCCAGAAATTGGTCGCAGTCTTGGTAAAACTCTTCGCAGTTTCCAAGATGCATCTAAAGAATTTGAAACTGAATTTAAGCGAGAAGCCAAAAAAATTGAAGAGTCAGTGCAAATGAATGCCCAGTTAGAAGGTCATCCCAATGAAAAAGAAAAAGTCCCATCAGAGGTTAAGAACACTAATACTTCTTCAGAGGAGGCTTAACCATCTAAATAGCTGTACAAAATAATTCACCTAGGGTCGATAGGTATTAAACCGCGTATAGTCAGAAAACTATAGTTTTGGTAATTTTTGAAGGAAAAGAAGAAAGGTTTTTACAAAATTTATAGTTTTATTTTCAAACCCTAGTTTTGAATCTGGCTAGGGTTTAGACCTGAAGGTTGAAGCTGCTCGGGGAAATCTAGACTAAGAGAGCGGATTTTTAATCCGCCCCTAAGTATGAGTTGATGCCAATAGCATCTGCAAAATAGTTTGGCAAAATGTCTAATGTTCCGCATTAACTTCGGTGGTAGTTTTAGTTTCTGTTGGGGCTTCTACTTCAACTTCAAATTTATAACCAACTCCTCTGACAGTTTGGATATAACATGGCTCTGCTGAGTCAACCTCAATTTTCTTGCGGATTTGACCAATATGCACATCAACTACCCGTTGATCCCCTACATATTCGTAATCCCAGACATTTTGAATTAATTCATCTCGACGCCAAACTCGACCTGGACGACTCGCTAGAAAATGAAGGAGATCGAATTCTAAAGCAGTTAACATAATGAAATTTTCATTAATCTTAACTTCTCTCCTCACGGGGTCGATAACCATATGGTTAAATGTTAGAGGTTGTTTTTCAGAGGTGCTTACTGTCCTTTGGCGCTTCAAAATTGCCTTAACTCGATATTCTAATTCTTGAAGATCGAATGGTTTAGTAAGGTAGTCGTCAGCACCTTTAAGAAATCCTTCTTTCTTATCTGATGCATCAGAACGACTAGTTAGCATAAGAATAAATACGTCAGTGTTACTCTGCATTTCCTCGCACAAGTTATAACCTAGAGCATCGGGCAAGTTAACATCCAAGATCACTAAATCAGGATTAAATTGCTCAAATTTCTTCAGGGCAGATTGTCCGTTTTCGGCAGATTCTACCTGATATTTTCTCTGATTGAGGAAACGGACTATTAAATTGCGAATTGCAGAGTCGTCATCTACGACCAGGATTTTGGCGGAGGCCATATGCATAGTTTTAACTAGAGAAAAAACTCAAAATTTAATAAAGTCATTACAACTGGCAAACCGAGTTTATACTCAGCCTTTTAGACAATTATTAACCCATATTCCCAGAATGCCAACAACCCAGATCACAGCATACTCATTTAAATAGACTTTTAGCAAGGCTAGACCAATAAGTTGTTCGTAGATTAAGTAATATTACAAATAGCGTCTCAAGCTTCTTTTCCTTAACTTGATTTATGTTTAGACAGATTAAGAAAAAATACGATCTCACCTGGATCACTAAAATTGCGGAAATCCCTCAACCTGAATGGGATGCTTTAGCGAAACCTTTACCGACACCTTTTTTGGAGTGGGAATGGCTCAATAATCTGGAAACTTCTGGTAGTGCAACGGCTAGGACAGGATGGCAACCTTGTCATCTGGTTGTCTGGCGGCATGACCAATTAGTTGCAGCAGCACCACTATATGTTAAGGGACATAGTTACGGCGAATTTGTTTTTGATAGTCAGTGGGCAGATTTATCCTATCGCTTAGGAGTGGAATATTATCCTAAGCTGTTGGGAATGACTCCTTTTACCCCTGCGGTCGGATATCGTTTCCTGATGTCTCCTGAAGAGGATGAGGCAGAAATTACAGAAATTATGATAGCAGAGATCGACCGTTTCTGCGATCGCAATAATTTATCGGGATGTAATTTTCTGTTTGTTGATCCTGATTGGCGAAAAGTTATGGAAAATCATGGCTATAGTAGTTGGCTGCACCACAGTTATATTTGGTCAAATCATAACTTTGAGAGTTTCGATAAATATCTGGCAATGTTTACGTCCAACCAGCGCAAAAATATCAAAAGGGAAAGAAAGGCTGTCAGCAAGGCTAATTTAGAGATGAAGGTTTTTACAGGAGAAGAGATTCCGACCCATCTATTTCCAATGATTTATCGTTTTTATCGTAGTACTTGCGATAAGTTTTATTGGGGCAGTAAATATTTGACGCGACGGTTTTTTGAGCAGCTTTATCCTAATTATTCTCATCGAGTATTACTAGCTGCTGCCTATCAACAAGATGATGAAGTTAATCCTGTAGGGATGTCTTTTTGTTTGCGTAAAGGCGATCGCTTATATGGCCGTTATTGGGGATGTTTGGCAGAATATGATGCTTTGCATTTTGAAGCTTGTTATTACAAACCGATAGAATGGGCGATTGACAATGGCATTAAAACTTTTGATCCTGGTGCCGGCGGTAGTCACAAAAAGAGACGCGGTTTTCCTGCTACTGCTAACTATAGTTTACATCGTTTTCGCGATCGCAGAATGAGTCAAGTATTGCGAAATTATATTGGTCAAGTTAACAAGATGGAACAACAAGAAATAGACGCGATTAATAATGAATTACCTTTTAGCAAAAAAGAAATCAAGTTTGATCTTTAGTCAGCGGTCAAAAAAATTTTAGACTAAATCCTTATTTCTACCCCAAGGGGCAGCGACTACCGTCAGGTCTCCCGCAGAATCTTTTCGCGAAACACCCGCCTTTGCGATCGCAAGGGAACGAGTGAGTTGCCCAATAGCAGGAATTATCCTCAAATGCATAACATTTCATAACGAAACATAGTTCCTGTTAAGAACAAATTTGAACAGAATAAATACCAAGGGAAGTATCATGAAATCTACAAACAGTACTGAATTAATTCGCGCTTTAACTCCCATTACTATCGCTGTTATTGGTGGCATCATAGGCTTAACTGCAATATTTTCCCAAGCCCAAGGCGAGAACTTAACTGCTGCTATGGGTTTGTCTGGTACTGCAATCGCAGGGGCTTCGGGTTTAGCACAATCTAACAAAAACGATTGATCTATTCAGATATCTAAACCATTAATAACTAATTAATAAAAAGTTATTGGTAATTAGACAATAATTACAATAACTGAAAAATCGAAATTCTTTCTCAACGCATAACATTTCACAACTAAACATATTTTCTTTTAAGTAAAAATTTAAAGAGAAAAAATACTGAGAGAAGTATCATGATCACAACAAGTACAGAATTGGACGACAATCCCCAGACAAATACCAGAAAATCACCAATTAATACCGAAAAACCGATATATAATCCTGAATTAATCCGCGCTTTAACTCCCATTACCATAGCTGTGATCGGCGGGATAATCGGCGTATCGGCAATATTTTCATCAATCGAAGATAATAATAAGTTAACTGCTGCTATGGGGTTGGCAGGAACGGCCTTAGCTGGCGCTTCAGGTTTAGCCCAATCAAACAAAAATGAATGAATATGGAAATCCCAGATTGTTCCTAACCACCAATCCCCAAAAGCACCTATTTTTTAGCTGTTTTCTTCCTAGTAGTAGTTTTTTTCGCCGTAGTTTTCTTAGTGGAACTTTTTTTCTTGGTGGTTTTTTTGGACGCTGCCTTATCTGCTAAAAGTGCGATCGCGGTTTCTAGGGTAATACTTTCGACCGTTTCTCCTTCAGGAAGCCCAACATTTACCTTATTATGCTTGATGTAATTGCCATAAGGGCCTTTGTAGATATTTACTGGTTCCTTATCCTCAGGATGCGCTCCCAATTCCCGTAACGGTTGTTTCTTAGAACCACCACGACCACGCTTTGGTTGGGCTAGTAGTTCCATTGCCCGTTCAAAGGTTACTGTTAGTACATTATCCTCTTTTTTCAGAGAACGATAATCCTTAGTAATCTTCTTCTCCCCTTCGGCTTTGAATTCATGGACGACATAAGGCCCATAGAAACCCTGACTAGCTTTAACTTTGCCTCCAGTTTCCGGATGTTCTCCCAACAGACGAGGGAGAGTTAACAAGCCAACTGCTAGCTCTAAGGTTGCTTCCTCCGGTTTCATTCCTTTAGGCAGAGACATTTTCTTAGGTTTTTTATTCTCTTCAGTTACTTCGCCTAATTCTACATAGGGACCGTATTTACCAACTTTAAGATAAATGTTTTCTCCAGTTTCGGGATGAACTCCTAAAATGTCTGGCCCTTCAACTTTTTGGCGAATAATCTCGGCAATTTGTTCGGGATTGAGATCTGCTGGAGTTAAATTATCAGGAATAGAAGCTCTTAAGGGTTCTTCTTCGCCGTTATCGACTTGAATAAAGGGTCCATACTTGCCAAGGCGGACTGCTACATCTAGATTCTCTAATTTAATAGTTTTAGCATTTTCGAGATCGATAGTTTCATCTTGTATTTTGACCTGGGTTTCTAATCCGACTTCCCCTTTATAGAATTCCTCTAGATATGGTAGCCATTGGACTTTTCCTAGGGCAATTTCATCGAGAGTTTGCTCCATTTTGGAAGTAAAACCAAGATCGACAAGATCGGGAAAATGTTCTTCTAGCAAACTTGTAACGGCAAAAGCGGTAAAACTAGGAATTAATGCCTTGGCACGCACTTGAGCATATTCACGATTGATGATCGTACTAATAATACTGGCATAGGTACTAGGTCTACCTACCCCTTCTTTCTCTAAGGTTTTAACCAAAGATGCTTCAGTATAGCGAGCTGGTGGTTGGGTTTCATGCCCTAGGGCTTCGAGTTCTTGACAATCTGGTTGATCTCCCACTTTCAACGCTGGTAATAAAACTTCTTGGTTATCCAAGGCTGCTTGAGGATCATCTGAACCTTCAACATAGGCGCGGAAAAATCCAGGAAAATCGATTCTTTTCCCAGAAGAACGAAATACGGCGTCTTCAACATCAATATTAATCGTAATCTGAGTTAATTTTGCCTCTGCCATCTGACAAGCAACGGTGCGTTTCCAGATTAGATCGTAGAGTTTAAATTGCTTATCTCCTAAACCCGTTTCTTGGGGAGTACGGAAAGTTTGCCCTGCGGGGCGAATCGCTTCATGAGCTTCTTGAGCACCTTTACTTTTGGTGCTGTACTGACGAGGTTGGGGACTAAGATATTGTTTACCATACTTCTGTTCGACACAAGATCTCGCAGCCGCGATCGCTTCTTGGGATAAATGTACCGAATCCGTCCGCATATAGGTAATATAGCCCTGTTCGTAAAGTTTTTGGGCGATTGACATCGTTTCTCGGGCAGACATCCCTAGTTTACGGTTCGATTCTTGCTGTAAAGTTGATGTAGTAAATGGTGAAGCCGGCTTGCGTTTAACGGCTTTTTCTTCCCGTTTGCTGACGGTCCAAGTTTTATCAATTAACCTTTCTTTAAGCGCGATCGCTTCAGTCTCATTAAGTAATACTACATTTTTTCCTTGAGCAATTTTTCCAGTATCGGGGTCAAAATCTGCTCCTGTAGCCAGTTTCTTGCCCGCTAGGGTAATTAATTTCGATTCAAATAAGTCCTTGTCATGCTCAAGGGTCGCTTTGAGATCCCAATAATCCCCTGATTGGAAAGCACGACGTTCTCTTTCTCTTTCTACAAGGAGCCTTACCGCAACCGATTGTACACGACCAGCAGAAAGTCCCCATTTAATTTTTTTCCATAGTAGGGGAGAAAGAGTGTAACCATAAAGCCTGTCTAGAATACGACGAGTTTCTTGAGCATGAACTAAATCGCGATTAACTTCACGACATTCGGTTAAAGCCTTTTGAATTGCTTCTTGAGTAATTTCATGAAATACCATCCGTTTCACTGGCACTTTAGGCTTGAGAAGTTCTAATAAATGCCAGCTAATACTTTCTCCTTCACGATCTTCGTCCGTAGCTAGTATTAGTTCATCTGCTTCTTTAAGAGCCGTTTTTAGTTCCTGAACAACTTTCTTTTTCGTTTTAGGGATTACATAAAGTGGTTTAAAGCCACTTTCTACGTCAACTGCCAAATTTTTCCAAGGTTTATCTTTATAGGCAGCAGGAATTTCATCCGCTTTTGAAGGCAGATCGCGAACATGACCCATAGAAGCTTCTACTTGATAATCACGGGGCAAGTAGTTACGAATGGTGCGAGCTTTGGTAGGAGATTCAACTATAACAAGGGTGGGCATAGAAATATAAATAACAAATTAAAATAACTGATTTTGGTTGCGAATCAAGATTTTAGACCTAACATTAACATCTATAATCCCATAGAGAAAAAAAATCAGGTCTTAACCTGGTCATAATTTCACTATATGCAACATTGACCATCAATAGCACTTTTTTGTTGATAACTTAAACCAAGTCTTCTCGTCAACCGCCACCGAGAAGTCTAAATTCAAAAGCGCCGAGACCCCGCTTTATCCTAAAGGACTACCTTATTTATTAGTAGCATAGGCTTTCATTGGTTCTTGGATGAAGCGAATATAAAAATGTTTAAATGTAGAACGAAGTACCCGAGGCAAACCAAAATCAATTGGCGTTAAAGCATCAGGTAATTTCCAATCATTAATTAACAATTCCTCGGGTGTGCAGTAAGGGAATGCTATCTCATTGAAATCTTGACATAATCCAAGTCTAGCTTGAGCAGCTAAAGTTGGAACTAAACTCGGATCGACGTTAAGAATTTCAATAAAAGCTCTATCTAAAGCAAAAACATTGGTAGATGCTCCTAAAACTCCTAAATCTCTGGGTTCTCCACCACTAGGTCCATTTCCTTCATGACCAATAATGCCATCAATGATAGTCAAATTTGGGGATATCGCTTTAGCTGTTTCCACTAACATCTCCCCAAAGCGATTAGCATCTTTACCTGCTTCCATATGCCACCAAGCCTTCATTTTACCAGGCACACAACCAAAGAGATTTTTGACTCCCATCGTCATTGTAAGTTGCATGTGGGATTTCACTTTAGGCAAATTAATCACTACATCGGCATTCATTGCTTCTTTAGACAGACGCAGATGATTAAAATTTTCGTTTTCAGTAGAGTAGCGTTGACCTCGAAACTCGACAATGGGTAAATCTAATTCTTCACATAAAGGAAGATAACCATTGGCTTTAGCCACTCCTTTCGCACTGCCAAAAGCTGGACTATCGCCCAAAAAAGGTTGACCCCCAGCTTCTTTAACTAATTGCGCGACACAATATACGATTTCTTTGCGGGTAATACATTCTTTGGTTGGACGAGATCCTGTAAGTAAATTGGGTTTTAGTAACACTCGATCACCCTTACTAACTACTGCTTCTATTCCCCCCAAAGGTTCAAGTAGATATTCTAGAGATGCTCTTAACTTTTGCAGTTCGTAGGATTGAGCGCGAATTAAACTGACTGTATACATAGCGAGAATTGCTTACTGGTTAATAATTATTATCGAATTCTGACTTTTCATCATAAACAACATCTCCGGTGGCGGTGACCGTATTGCTGGGAATATCCCAGGTTAGTTCTTGAGAATATAAAGTAGAGCGATCGCGATTGTCAATTCCTTTAACTCCTCCTTGAAGAGTCACAATTTCCGTGCTCAAATCTACTTGCCCTTGATTACCAGTCACATCTAATTGGCGTTGTCGATCAATAACTTGAATCGGTTCTGTAGCAGTAATCAAACGATTTTGATAATTCCATTGTGCTGAATTTGTCGCAATTTGTAATTGAGGATCAAGAGAAATGATTTCGATATTTTGATTTAAATTCAGAGTCTGTTGTTCGAGATTAACTTCTCCTTGATCTGCTACTAAACGATCTGTCACGATATCGTCCTGATAGCGCACTACTTGCCAAGCCGTATTGCCAATAATTTTTTGTTGAGGAATTTGCCAGAGTAAACGCTCGGTATTCAAAATCAAATAGGGATCAATCATATTGGCAATTACCTGACCTGTTAACTCTAGATTCTCTTGAGCAGTAAAATATTGAGCTTTATTGGCAGTAACTTCCAAGTTAGAATAATCTACTCGCAGATTTTCGGTAATAGTTAAAATATGTTCTTGAGGTCGCCATTCAGCGCGATCGCTATTTAGGATCATCTGACTACGCGGATCGACTGCCACAATATTATCTTGTAGCAAAATCAAGTGACCGTTATCACGAACTTCCCCTCGTTCAGCACTAATTTGTAAAATAAGTTGGCTATTCTGGATTAAGTTGCCAGTTACTTGATCTAAATAAGCAATTTTTTTATCGTCACTATAGGTAGTTCGCTCTGATTTAATTTTCCAGGAGAGATTTTCCTGCTTATTAAACTGTTCTAACACAGCATTGTTTAAGACTAATTCCGTGTTAGGACGACCGGCAATCTCAGTATTTTGAGGTTGGGATTTAGCTTGGGGTTTAGATTCGCGGCAGGCAACTGTCGCTGACAACAAACCAACAGCAATGGCTGTGTTTACTAACCCCAAAATTTCCGGTTTTCTATAGCTAAGCAACAGATTCTTGACCAACACTCCCATCTAACAAAGGTTAATTTTTTCAGGTATTGACACTTTTATTTACAGCATGTTCGTCTAAGATACCAAATCCTGGAAAACTGTGATAAGAGTCGCCATTATTTTTGGTGGTTTTTTGAATGTCAACTTTGATTTGATCGAGATCAATGTAACGATCTGCCACATTGATCAAACTATCACTAGTCATCGAACGTAAGCTAACCACTTCAACCCTCGCACCCCGATAACTAACGGCATCTACAGCATAAGCAAGATCGCCATCTCCACTAACTAGTACTGCAGTATCATAAGACCCGACTAAGGCCATCATATCAACCGCAATTTCTACATCAAGATTAGCTTTTTTTGAGCCATCGGGTAATTGAACCAAATCTTTAGCAATTACTCGATAACCATTACGGCGCATCCAGAGTAAAAACCCCTGTTGTTTTTCGTTAGTACGGTCAACTCCTGTATAGAAAAAAGAACGTAGCAGCCTCGAACCACAAGTTAAACGATATAATAGCTTGCTGTAATCAATCTCAATACCCAATTGGAGTGCGGCATAAAACAGATTAGAACCATCTATAAAGATTGCCACCCGTCCTCGATTCTCTAATATTTGTTCTGGAGTAAAAATAGTATCGGTTTCAAAATTTTCTAACATTTTTTTTAGCCTCTTTTTTAGTAAATAGTTATGTAATCGGTCAAAAACTCTGGTTTTTTGATATTTTAAGAACTTTAATTGCTATTGTGATTGTGATATTGAAAATAAAGAAAAAAACTTTAATTACCTGATGATAATTCCAATTGAGAAAAAATGGGGCGAGCTTTATTAAGATTTTGGTTTGCCCTCAGTTGACCCCATTGAGAATGTTCAGCAAAAATAGCTGGCTGGCTAATTTGATTTTTATTATTAAAATCTAGATCGAATCCTAATTGGTGGTAAATATCGTTACTGAGATTGGGAATGATCGGTGATAAAAAATAAGCAGATAATCTTATTGATTCTAGAACAGCATAGAGGATAAATTCGATTTCCGCTTGTTTCCCTTGTTTGAATAAACTCCAAGGTGCGCCATCATCAATATATTTGTTACTTGCATCAGCCAAAGCCAAAATATCTTCACAGGCTTGCTTGAATTTTAAATTTTCATAAGCTTTTGTTACTTTATGAAATAAATTTTTGCCAATAACTTTTAAAGGATGATCTTCTGGGTAATCAGCTGCTGTTAATTGAGGGCCATTCCCTTGACAATATTTTTTCAACATGCCCAATGTTCGATTGAGTAAATTGCCTAAATTTTTGGCCAGATCGGCATTTAAGACTTCAATAAAACGATGTTCGTTAAAATCACCATCCTTTCCTAATTCAATTGCTTTGACAAAGTAATAACGGACTGCGTCAGAACTATATTTATCGACTAGGGCAACAGGATCGAGAGTGTTTCCGAGGCTTTTACCCATCTTGTGTCCGTCTTTGGTTAAAAATCCATGACCGAATACTTTTCCCGGTATCGGTAATTCCGCTGCCAAAAGCATGGCTGGCCAATAAACCGCATGAAAACGTAAGATATCTTTACCAATTAGATGAAGATTAATCGGCCACCACTGAGCCAGAGCATTTTCTAGGTTAGGTTCTTGCCCTGGTTCTAGTAAGGCGGTTACATAACCTAAAAGAGCATCAAACCAGACGTAGATCGTATGGTTCGGATCGGTGGGTACGGGAAAGCCCCAATCTAAATGCAACCGAGAAATTGAAAAATCCTTTAAACCTTGCTTAACAAAATTGAGAACTTCGTTACGACGGCTTACCGGTTGAATAAAATCAGGATTGTCTTGATAGATTTTTTCTAGTTGTGGTTGATATTTAGAAAGGCGAAAAAAGTAATTTTCTTCATCACGCCATTCAGCTTTTTTATTGGGGTGAATCAGACAATATTTATCGTCGGTGAGTTCTCTGGCTTCTTTGAATTCTTCACAAGAGACACAATACCAGCCTTGTTGCTGATCTAAATAGATATCTCCGCGATCCCAGACCCGTTGAAAAAATTCTTTAACGATCGCGCTATGGGGTTGGGCAGTTGTCCGACTAAAACGATCATACTGAATATCAAGCTTCTCCCAGAGAGTTTCAAAACTCTTGACAACGCGATCGCAATGTTCTTGAGTAGCTACACCCTTTTCTGCTGCGGTACGTTGAATTTTTTGTCCATGTTCATCGGTTCCTGTAATCAGTAATGCTGATTTTCCTTGTAAACGCTGAAATCGAATTAAGACATCAGCAATCATCGTAGTGTAGGCACTACCGATATGGGGAACGTCATTGACATAGTAAAGAGGAGTTGTAACAACAAACTTATTATTTAATAGAGAGTTATTCATTTATATTGATGGATAATATATTATCTGACCCAGAATCAAAGACTAATCAAAGCTCTTCTGAGTTGGATTCAATATTGCAATGTTTCTAGTTTTTTTTATGTTGCTCAGGATCTAGCAAAATATATAATAAATTTGCTTTGGTAATTTAAACTTACACCTTACAGTATTATTTATTACAGTAATTCTGGGGTGTTTCTCAGAAAATACTTAATACTTGTTTGATTTATTTAACATATCTTGGGTCGTGTTGTAATTTAATTACGTTTCATGCTGTTGAATTAACATAGTTATCGAGAGATGACGAAATGTTAAGAACTCGGAAACAGGAAAATCAATTAAAGCTTGTTGACGAAGTCGGAGGAAGCCTCGTCGTTTTACGGCGAGGTCTCTCTGACCAGTTTGAATAGAGAACCGACCACCTAATTCAACGTTTAGCAAAAAATATCGTTAGCAGCAAAAAAAATATTCCCACATTGATCGAGACATCAGCTAAATTGAACACGGGAAAATTGATTAAGCGAAAATCGAGAAAATCAACCACATAACCAAATAAAAAGCGATCAATGCCATTTCCCAAAGCGCCAGCCAAAATAAAACCGTAACCCAATTGTTCATTGGTGGGTAACCTACTCCCCAACCAAGCCATGGCCATTAATCCCAGACTGACAAATAAAGAAAGCCAGCGCAACCAACCCACACCCCCCCGAAAGAAACTGAAAGCGGCACCAGTATTTTCGACATAAGTAAAATGAAATACATCTTGCCATAGAGGAACAGTTTCGCCAATGGCAGTAAAATTCTGAGCAACTAAATATTTGGTAACTTGGTCTAAAATTAGACCTGCGATCGCAACAATCCAGAACAAACGGTTTTTTTTCATTAAATAGGGAGCAAAAGGCTTTAGAGGTCGAAATGTTATTGTATAGGTAACTCAGAAAGTTTACGAAGTCAGAGGAAGCCTCGTCGTTTTACGGCGAGGTCTCTCTGACCTAAGTGAAAAATCAAACTAAGCTTAAAGCTTTAAAGAAGATAGAATCATTAATAATTTCAGGCAATCATGAAAAAATCTGGTTTCGGCGGCAAAATAGCTAGCCACATCATGGCACTTTTATTAGGAGCTTTGTTGGCCTTCGGGACTATTAGAGTAATGTCCTCTGAGGCTGAACCCGTATCCCTTACTCCTGACAAAACAGTACCAGAGAGATCAGTAACCAAGACCCAAACTATTGCACAAAATAATAATCCAGCTAAATTTTCGACCAACTTTGTGGCATCGGCAATCGCCCGTACTGGTCCGGCTGTGGTCAGAATTGATACCGAAAGAACTGTGACTCGGCGAGTAGATCCTTTTTTTGACGATCCTTTTTTCCGTCAGTTTTTCGGTGATCGCTTTAGTGAGCAAATTCCCAGAGAAAGACAAGTTAGGGGTCAAGGTTCAGGATTTATTACCGATAAAAGCGGGATTATCCTCACCAATGCCCATGTAGTTAGTGGTGCAGATCGAGTGATTGTTACCTTGAGAGATGGCAGAGAATTTGAAGGAACCGTCAAAGGAACTGACGAAGTGACCGATCTCGCTGTAGTTCAAATTAATCCTCAAGGTGCCGATATTCCGATTGCCCCCTTAGGAGATTCTTCTCAGATTCAAGTTGGCGATTGGGCGATCGCAGTTGGCAATCCCGTGGGACTAAATAACACGGTAACTCTAGGGATTATAAGTACTCTAGAGCGCTCTTCTGCCCAAGTAGGAATTCCTGATAAACGGGTAGAATTCTTGCAAACCGATGCGGCAATCAATCCAGGAAACTCTGGCGGTCCCCTATTAAATCAAAATGGCGAAGTTATTGGGATTAATACCGCGATTCGCGCCGATGCCACAGGAATTGGTTTTGCGATTCCCATAGATAAAGCCAAAGAGCTTAAAGATATTTTAGCTGCGGGTCGCAAAGTTCCCCATCCCTATGTGGGAGTACAAATGATCACGCTGACTCCAGAAATTGCCCAACAAAACAATAACGACCCTAACGCGCCCATTATCATTCCTGAAGTAGAAGGAGTATTGGTAGTTCGAGTATTGCCCAATACCCCAGCTCAAACTGCAGGTATTCGGCGAGGCGATGTCATTATCGATGTGAATGGGACAGCAATTACCAGTGCTAATCAGTTACAAAATCTAGTTGAAGATAGCGGACTTAATCAAAGTCTCAAATTTAAAATTATTAGAGGCGATCGTCAATTAACATTGGATGTAAGAACAGCTCAATTAGAAAGTTCTTCTTAAAAGCAAGCAATCAAGACACTCCTGATGTCTTCTCTGAGGATTTAGGGAAAAATTTGACATTGCTCCGTAATTTACGACGAAAGTGCCAGTTTATAGTCTCTAGAGGCTCAAAAACCTGGCACTTTTTAAATCCCAGGCGTTAATTTTATAGCTACTGAACAATTCGCGATCGCTTTAAGATAGGTTTGCGCTCTATACTGACCGGGGAACACCGGTCACCGCAGCGGGCAGACCCCGCGTTATGTGAAGCGGTATCCTTTAGGGCGGCGAAAGACCCTAAAGGACTAGCTTCGCGTCGCGCAAGGGCGGGAATGGGGGATAACAATTCAATTCCTGGTGTTGAACCAATAGAACTTAACAAAATACTCCCCCCTTCCCGGTGCTGCCCAAGACAGGCACCGTCGTCTCTTGGTGCGCGTTCCCTAGATGAGTAAAACTCATCGGGGTCGCACCGCTTTTACGGCGGTGTAACGGTGACTTAGCAAAATAGATATCTTGATAAGATATTTATTTTTTTTATTGCTGTATATTACAGTTTATGATAACGTGGGATTCGCAAGTGCGGTTAAATTAATAGTTACAGCAGACAGTCAATAGGTAATGAGTATGAAGACTGTACAGATAAAATTTCATACAGCTATATGGTTTTTGTTAATGTCTCTAATTCCATTCTCTGCCCAAGCGCAATCGGTTACCATTCCTGAAATTACCACAGAGCCAGTGGTTGTAGGTCAGAAGACACTCAAGTGGCCTCGTGAAGGGGGCCAGGATCAGATCCCAGATCGGCCTTTTGATTATCCCGATCTGACTGGCCAGGCTAACATCCTAGATGATTGGCACATGCAAACAAGTTCTGATGATTGGGACTTACTAGTTTCTACCTCAGGAAATTTTTATCGGTTCCTGAACGTTTTTTTTCGTCAGACCTATCTGCCAAAAAATCCCGTTGTTGAGAGTGGACAATGGGGTTATTCCACTTCGCCACCAGTTTCCATCCCACAGTTAAAGAATGGTGGTCGTCTGGCTTTTGGCAACATGGAAATCCGCGGAATCCCGATGGTCGTTATGGGTCCGAAACCAATCATGAATGCGGTTATAGAAGGCGGCTATGATGATGGTGCACCAGTGAAGATACTGAGTAACTTTGGTAATGTACTTCTAGTTCCGGCAGGCAATCCGAAAAATATTCGTAATATTTGGGATCTTGGGCGGGAAAAGGTTCGCGTAGTGACTTCTAACCCCGAAACAGAAGCTGGTAGTTTCGGCAATTATAGCTCCAGTGTCTTCCATATCGCCTTCCGAGAGGTTGAAGCTGCCACGGGCGATATTGAGCTAGCAAATAAACGAGCTAGCCGTCTATTCAACGGTGTCTTCAACCCCAGAAATAATGAAGGCAGGAAGAAGTGGGTCGTTGGCGATCGCATTCATCATCGTGATGTGCCTCAGGCATTGGCTGACGGCGAAGCCGATGTCGGATTAATGTTCTACCATTTGGCCAAAACAGCGCTCGAGGCCAATCCTGGGTTATTCGAGATTGTTCCCCTCGGTGGAACAGAAAATGATCCTCAGCCACTTCCTGGTAATCGTGTCGCTACCATGCAAGCAATTCGTATTAGAGGCAATTGGACTCTCCAACAAAGCGAAAATCGCGATAACTTCTTTTTTGGGATTACAGATTCAGCCGCTAATGCAGCTTTTCTCAAGCAATTCTGGCTAAGAGAACCGGTTACCACCGGGAATAATCAGCCACCGCTTCCGTAAAATTTGCGGGCTCTGCCCAAATAAACTGTGTCTAGAGGGGAAAGTCCCAGGTGGAAATGCTGAATAGGACTTCGTCCTGAAAACAATCAATTCTGAAAATTAATCAGATTCTACTATACTTATTCCCAAGCTCTAGTTTTGAATTGAGGCGCGCTTTAGCTATTCAATTCTCATCTTCAGGCGATCGCTTTTTAGTAAAACGAGCTAAACGTGATCGCTCTTACAAAAACTTCCATGAATAATCACTGGCAGCTGTTTAAACGTAAATTGCGCTCTACTCGCAATTTGCTCTTCTCAATCACGATCCTCATCATCTTATTGGGGATAGTTTTACCAAGTCTGACTCAGCAACGCATCACAATTACCGTCATGATGCAAGCCCTAGAAGCCGCTCAATGGCAGTCCTTAGAAGCCAGGTTTGAAGAGGAAAATCCCGATATCGACCTAGAAATCATCAAAGCGCCTAATGCGACGAATCTAGTAGAAGATCTTTATACTTCATCCTTTATTCTCGGAGATTCTCCCTATGATTTGGTCTATCTCGATATTGTTTGGGTACCGAAATTTGCTGCTGCGGGATGGCTTAGAGATCTCAACGAATTTACTTCCCCAACACAACTCCAGGATTTTTTAGCTGGCGATCTCGATGGTGGAAGATATCAAGGGGGACTCTATCGGATGCCTTTTCGTTCTGATGGGGGCATGCTCTACTATCGTAGCGATTTATTAGCCGCCAATGGTTACGAGCCTCCCAATACCTTTGAGGAATTAATCACAATTTCCCAGGATTTACAGGCAAAAGGAGTCGCTAAATGGGGTTATGTCTGGCAAGGCAAGCAATATGAAGGTCTGGCTGCCATGTTTGTGGAAATTCTTGAAGGATTTGGTGCTTATTGGGTGAATCCGGAAACTTTAGAAGTGGGATTAGACTCGGAAAATGCGATCGCTGCTGTCGAGTTTCTCCGCAATACAGTGCAGAAAGGGATTTCTCCTCCAGGGGTAACAACCTATGCTGAAGAAGAAACCCGCCGCCTGTTTGAAGCAGGGAAAACTATTTTCTTGCGTAATTGGCCCTATGTAGCAGGATTAGCTGCTGAATCGGATCTTGCCGGTAAATATAGTCTTAAACCAATGGTTCATCAACCAGGATATAGCAGTGGTGCTTGTCAAGGAGGTTGGGGGCTAGGAATTGCTGCTAGTTCCCCCCATCCTCAGGAAGCTTGGCGTGTGATTGAATTTATGACCCGCGAGGATAGTCAAAGAGACTTTGTTTTAGAAACTGGTTATGTCCCTAGTTTGCGATCGCTATTTCAAGATCCTACTATTGTCGCTAAATATCCTCACTATCCCCAATTACTAAAAGTTGTGGAGAATTCTACCCTGCGTCCGCCAATTGCTCAATATGCCGAAGCATCAGATATTTTGCAACGCTATTTAAGTTCTGCTTTAACTAATACCATGACCGCAGAACAAGCAATGCAGGCAGCAGCATCCGAAACCCGCAGCTTACTCGGAAGTTAAAGAAACAGGATGTAAATAAATGATCTAAATAAAACTTAGCGCTGAGAGCTGAGGGCTAAAAACTAAAAGCCGAGTTAAGATCATCGATTTCTCCCAGGCGGATCACATTCTCCATAATTTTACTTAATAACTTTAAATTAGTATAAAGGTAAAGAAACATTTTCTAAATTATGAAGGTCTAATCTAATAAAGCTCAAAGCTCAATATCCATGACAAAAGTATCAACTTAATCCCATCTCCCTACAGCAATGTCAGCATGTCAATTAAACTAATTTGCACTGAATTTTATTTGCTGTTAAGCAATTTGCGTTTATTTATATAAAATTAAAACACTAAATCTAGCTATCTTGAGGAACTAAAATTCATGATGAAATCTATAATTCGTTGGACTACTGCTTTAGGCATAGTTGGAGTAACTGTTTTGAGTTCAGATTTTAATCACTTTAAAGCTCTGGCTTTACCCAATGAACAAATCGCAGAAATACTAAACCCAGTTCCTGTTTTTACTATTGCTAATGAAGAAGGCGTAACGCTAACCTTAACCGTTACCCCCAACGAAAATGAGGCTGCTGAAGATCAGAAAGAGGAATCTGCAGTGGTTGTTTTTATGAGTCACCAGCATGCCAATGATTTTATTAATACTAAGTTAAAAACTGAAAATCCAGAATTGGCGGGGAATGTAAGTGTTAATACTGTTCCTTTAGGTAGAATTTTTGAGGAAAGTCAAAAGCAAGGTGTGCAACTTACCTATGTTCCAACCCAGGAATCTCTAGATACTGCTAAAGGAATTTTAGAGGGAGAAGGAAAAGAATATAAAGGAGGAGTCCCATTATTTTTTGTTAAGGATAAGAATAATGATCAGCCCTTTTTGTTTGGGAATGAAAACAAACAAGTTTTTCCCCTATTCTTTGAAAAAGCGAGATTAGATAATACGGTTGAACAAGTTAGTAAACAAGATCCTGACTTTGCTTCTAACGCTGGAATAGAGGTTATTCCTTTAGAACAGGTTCTTGCTACTTTGCAACAAGATGATGATGAGGCTCTGCAACAAATTGAGTTGGTAATTTCTACCGAATCTCAAGAATTTATTCGTCAAAATTTCTCTGATGCCTCAGTTGGAGCTCCGGCTCTGCAAGGAGCTCCTGCGTCGCAAGAATCCCCTGCTGAGTCTCTTGCTCCTAGAAAGTAAATATCTTTAGATAAGGAAGATGGGGGAGACAAGGGATTTCCCTCTTCCCTTTTACCTTAAAAATAAGAAATGAGGTGATTATTGTCTCAAGGCTTTTTTTATGTTTCGGGGGAAGAATTATTGCTGTGGCGCAGAGAATCTTCGGCACAAGCGATCACTGCTAAGATAGCTACCCAAGAACTGGATTGGTTATTACAGGAAATAGCAGATCTTGATGCTTTGAGTTTACGTTTAGAATCTTTCGGCGAGCGCGAAAAAATTTCTTTAACATGTTCTTTTCCCGAACTAAAGTCCCTCTGGAAGCGCCGAATCCAAGAGCGAGTTCCCGTACAGTATTTAGCAGGAATGACGACTTGGCGAAATTTTAAACTTAAAGTAGCTCCTGGGGTACTAATTCCTCGTCCCGAAACTGAGTTAATCATTGAAATTGCTCAACAGGCGACGATCCCAAAATCCTTAGATTACCATTGGGTAGATTTGGGAACAGGTACAGGCGCGATCGCTTTAGGATTGGCAGCTAGTTTTCCCTCAGCCACAATCCATGCTGTTGATTCGAGTGCAACGGCTTTAGCGATCGCCAAAAAAAATGCTCAGCTCACAAAGTTACAGGAGCGGATAACTTTTTATCATGGTAGTTGGTGGCAGCCTTTAAGTCATCTGGCAGGTCAAGTTACAGGAATGGTTTCCAATCCCCCCTATATTCCCACCCAAGAATTAGCGACGCTACAACCCGAAGTATGGCAACATGAACCCCATTTAGCCTTGGAAGGTGGCAATGATGGTTTAGATGCAATTCGCCATTTAATAGAAACTGCTCCTCAATATTTAGTTACTGGGGGGATTTGGTTAATTGAAATGATGGTAGGACAAGGAGAAAATGTGGTATCTCTGTTATCAGAACAGGGTAATTATCGAGATATACAAATTATCCGCGATCTCTCTCAAAGAGAACGTTTTGTCCTAGCATATAGAACTTAACGGATAAGGAATCAAGATAAGTAAGTAATAAGTAACATAAGCTTACTATTGCCTGTTGTCTGATAAATGTTAAATGCTAAATGTTAAATGTTAAATGACTTAATCGCTGGCGCGATCGCAGGTAAAATAATTAGTTTTCCTACTGATACGGTTCCTGCTTTAGCAGTCAAGCCAGAGTTGGCTCAAGATTTATTTCAACTTAAACAGCGTCCAGCTACTAAACCATTAATTTTAATGGGTGCAGCGCTCGCAGATCTTTGGCCTTACATTTCAGGTACCGCAGAAGAAATGCAGCAATGGCAAAATTTAGCATCCCAATATTTTCCTGGGGCTTTAACTTTGGTGTTACCAGCCTCAGATGCCGTACCCCCTGGGATGAACCCCACTAATTCGCAAACGATTGGCATTCGGATTCCCGATCATGCAATTGCTTTATCAATCTTAAAAAAAACAGGAGCCTTAGCCACTACTAGTGCTAATATTTCGGGACAAGCTCCTTTCTTGACCATGGGAGAGATTGCCCAGGCTTTTCCCCAAGTTTTAGTTTATTCAAGCAAAGATTTAGATCCTCAAAAGCCTATGGGTAGCGGTTTACCATCTACTGTGATTCAATGGACAGGAACAGATTGGCAGCTCTTGCGCCAAGGTAACCTTAAGCTATCGGCAATCAATAATGATTGAATAGTTAAAAACATTAAATGGTTAAAAATTGTTTGATAGACTATTATTAATTTTCGGTAAAGTGAGGAGTTTTCTTCAACTATCGAGTAATTTTTTTTCCCCAGGGAACTCGAAGCACCATATGAATGAGATAGAAGACCTAAGAGAAGAACTAAAACAAACTCAGCTAGCTTATCAGATGGCTGCTCAAATGAGTCAGTTCAAGGCAGGGTTTTTAGCTCGAACATCCCATGAATTGCGATCGCCACTTAGCAGCTTAATTGGATTGCATCAATTAATTTTGTCCGATCTTTGTGACAGTCCAGAAGAACAAAAAGAGTTTATTGCTCAAGCTTATCGCTCGGCATTAAAACTCATGAAACTCATTGATGAAATTGTCGGTGTTGCTAAGACAGAATATGGCACCAATGAATTGCATCTAGAGAAACTACAACTAGCAGAAATTTTTACTAGCATTTATGATTTAACCCATCTTCAAGCGGCAAATCGCAATCTTACTCTAGAAATAACTCCTCCAGATTCTTCGCTTTATATTAATGTAGATCGTGTTCGTTGTATTCAATCTATTACTAATATAATAGACAGTGGTATTTCCTTAGTTAAATCAGGAACTATTAAAGTTATATCTTCTTGTCCTCAGGAAGAAAAAACTATTGATATTAATATATATTTTGATTGCTCTGCAAAATTATGGCAAGAAGAAAAACAATTAGTTGAACCGCAACATAATAGTACATTAGAGGAAATTCGAGGGTTCATCCATGATATTGGACTATCCCCAAAAATGAAATTACTATTATCTCAAACCTTAATAGAAACAATGGGAGGTAGTTTAGAATTATTCGATTCTTATTCTGAAACTAGTCAAGAACCACAAACTCGTATATGTATAACCTACCAACAAACTTCTTCTAACTAATTACAAATTGATAATTATTAATTGGTAATTTTATAGAAATATAGAAACTTCTAACGAAACTTATAACTTTATAAATACTGATATTGCACGCGATCAGGCTTAGCCTGGCGCTACGCGAGACCTTCGGTAGGCGCTACGCGAGCGCGAAAATAAAACCACTGATGACAATAGAACTTGTTCCTCATTACCTTATGCCTGATCCCTAATCCTTTTGCTAGACTATTTACATTAGTTAACAAAAAAACTCAGGAGATAGAAAAATTAATCGCAGTGGTTGGTCGTTAGACATTAGAAATCCCCAAGCAATCGACAAATTAATGCCCTTGTGGGGTTTTTTTTATGATTACTATTTTCGGGTACAAACCGATGGCTGGCATCATATTCCCGATGAAAAAGTCTTACTGGTAGGTTCTCATAATGGTGGATTAGCGGCACCAGATATGGTCATGTGTATGTACGATTGGTTTAGACGGTTTGGTACTAGCCGTCTCGTCTATGGTTTGATGCATCCCCATGTTTGGAAAATGAATCCAGGTATGGCGCAAATCGCTGCGGAAACTGGAGCAATTGTCGCTCATCCCAAAATGGCGATCGCAGCATTCCAGAAAAACGCTAGTGTATTAGTCTATCCTGGAGGTGCACAAGATATATTTCGTCCCCATTCCCAACGCCATAAAATCAATTTAGCAGGACGCAAAGGCTTTATTAAATTAGCTTTAAGAGAAAAAGTTAAAATTGTGCCTGTGATTTCTACTGGTGCCCATGATACTTTATTTGTCTTAGGTGATTTTTATGATCTGGCAAAACAACTTCATCAATGGGGAATGCCTTGGTTATTAAATCTCGATCCTCAAGTATTCCCTATTTATTTAGGTTTACCCTGGGGAATTAGTGTTGGCCCATTACCCAATATTCCTTTACCAGTACCAATTAAAACCCGTATTTGTCCTCCTATTACCTTTGAAAACTATGGCAAAAAAGCTGTAAGCGATCGCTCTTATGTAGATTCTTGTTATGATTTGGTTGTTGAGCAAATGCAAAAACAATTAGATGACTTGAGTCAAACTTAATTAATAATTATTAATTCCTAAACTTCAACCTCAACAGAAAATATGATGTCTAATAAATGGCAGTATTTATTTTTTATTCCTTTTCTCAGTGTTAGTGAACCTATAGCATCATCATCGCCTATTAAGTCTCTACAAGTATTTCAGAAACAACCGAGCCCACAAATTTCAACATCAGATACCCAAAATAACTACTGCTCTCAAGAAGTAGAGTCTCTAACTGATATCTTACTTAAAAATTTACCTGACTATGGGAATAGAGTAATCCAAAGAACTCAAAATCTTATTCGAGATAAGGGAATATCTACCTACATTATTACAGCAGGAAAAGGACAATTAGAACCCTTAGATTTACCGGAAATTCAATATAATAATGTAGCAACAGAATCTACTAAGCAAATCTTTTTTACTACATTAGAAAGACAATATGTAACCGAAAAAATTTCTACTCAGTCACCTAAAACTCGCACAATTGAAAGAGAAGCCTATCACTGGCTCTTTTTAACCCCTACTAATCATGGTTGGCGGATGGTAGCAATATTTTCTAGATTTGGCTCTTCTGGACAGAATAACTTGCCCACACCACCCCAAGAAAGTAGTAACGGAATTATTGGTCAAGCAATTCAATTATGGTTAAGAGATTGTCGTGCAGGTAAAATTAGTTAGCCGAAAAATAATAATTCATTTGGAAATCTAGTATTAGAGAACATCGACGCAGAATACAAAGATTACTAACTGATAGTCCTAGTCTCAAAAATTATCTCCCAGAAATATTTGCTAATTGTTATTTAGCCGCAAAAAAACAAGCTAGTGACAAAACAAGATTATCTTTAGTAGCTTTCCCTCAAGAATGTCCCTTTTCTTTAGCTGAATGTCTTGATGAAGATTTTATATCTTAATAAAACTCAAGACATAGGCAAAATTACTCCTAAATCTTGCCAAATGGTTGTCCCCATCTCCGCCAATTCTCTTTATTAAAAGGACTTTGCCACTTTTTAATTAACTCACTCTCTAACTTTAATCTACTTTTGCGATCGCTCGGAGTATCATACCAGAAAGCGCTACAAACTCTAACTTCCAAGTTATGCTTGCGATGAAGCTCGAGATAATTCATTATATAATCACGACAATCATGGACGCCATTCCATCTTTGCTTAGCAGTTTGTTTGGTTTCGCCAACATACAATAGTAAAGGTAAACTGTTATCAATAATGAAATAGAGACAGTTGCGATCAGCGTAAGCTGGCACTTCGTGATCGCCCTGTTCTCGCATACGATAAAATTGGGAAGAATGTAACTGTAATTCAAAGGGATTGATTAAATCAGAATCGCAGTGACTTTTTGGCGCATCGAACAAACTAGTTTGCTTTGCTGGTTCTGTTTTCAGAGTTCGTTGCTGATAGTTAAATATTTTCAATTTCCATTTGAGTACAGCATCTTTGCTCATTAGCTTTTTAGGTTGCTCAACTCGCAAAGCAGGTTGGACATCAAATAAACTTAGTTGTTTGCTCACTTTCGGTAATATCTTGACGGCTAAAGCTGCCAGGATATCACAGGTATTAATTAGTGGCGAATTTCAAAACCGACAAAGTCCTCCAGGTTATTAGGGATAACTTCCACCTCGATCTTGTTCACTACCGCTGATGGGGAACCAGATTTAGCCCATGCTATAAGCTGATCCACTGCTTCAGTTTCTCCTGTTGCCACAATCTCCACATTGCCATTCCCCAAATTTCTTACGTATCCACCAACACCCAATTGTCTGGCTTGAGCGCGAGTATACATCCTAAAACTTACGCCCTGTACTTTACCTGAAACTATTGCTTTAATCTTTTTCATGAATTTGTTGAGAAGATAGTAATTTGTTGCCGATGACAAATTAGTTAGCATGCTCGCCTAAGAGTTCAATTAATTCTACATCTATACAACTACTAATCGACGAGCAACTTGTGTAAGAAGAAAAACGAAACCCAACATCATATAAACTTAATACCCAAAACCAAATTATATCTATGAAAATTGCACTTTCTCATCCTTGGGTAAAAACAGTTGCTGAGGCGAAGGTAATTCAAGAACAGTTAAAAACCCAAGTAATTACTCAAGATTGTCTAGGAACAGTCAATTATGTTGCTGGAGTTGATGTAGGGTTTAAAAATAATTTTAAAATCACTCAAGCAGCCGTAGCAGTCTTGAGCTTTCCGCAACTGGAGTTAGTAGAACATGAAATAGCTCAAATTCCCACAACTTTTCCTTATGTTCCTGGCTATCTATCTTTTCGGGAAATTCCCGCTATTGTTCAAGCAGTAACAAAACTTCAGATTAATCCCGATCTTATTTTGTGTGATGGTCAAGGATTAGCCCATCCTCGACGTTTCGGTTTAGCTTGTCATTTAGGCATCTTACTTGATTTACCAACTATTGGCGTCGCTAAATCTTTATTGATTGGCAAACATGAACCAGTATCTACTGAAAAAGGCAGTTGGACAGCTTTAGTCGATCGAGAGGAAACAATTGGAACCGTATTGAGATCGCGTACTAATGTCAAACCAATTTATATTTCCATCGGACATAAAATTAGCCTGGAAACTGCGGTGAACTATGTCATGAAATGTGTAACCAAATATCGTTTACCAGAAACAACTCGTTGGGCTGATAAGCTAGCCTCAGATAAGTAATTAAGTAATGCTAATGTTGATCTTGAATGTATGATTAAAATATTTTTAGCGATCGCAGGATGGTTAGGAGCCTTATCCGTAGCTTCAGGAGCCTTTGCCGCCCATGCACTCAAGGACAGTTTAACGGTCAAGGCATTAGAAATTTGGGAAACCGCAACCCAATATCAGATGTATCATGCCTTAGCTTTGATCTTAGTGGCTCTGTTATTAACCCGAACCGAAATCGCTTCAACCTCCTTAAATATTGCGGGTTGGGCTTTTATTATAGGTATTGTTTTATTTTCTGGTAGTCTCTATGCTTTAAGTCTTACTAGCATTAAATGGTTAGGTGCGATTACACCTTTAGGTGGATTAGCTTTCATTATTGGCTGGATTTGTATCGCTATTACAGCCTGGGGATTTAAGTAATTTGTCTTATATTTCTTAAGCTGAGCTTCGTAGGCTTAGAAGTCACCGTTACACCGTCGTAAAAGCGGTACACCAAACTATGCGGTGCTTGTACCCATCGCATTTGAGTATAAACGACCCTGAGCAGAGAACCCGCTGCCCTAAAGGATACACCTTTATTTTCATAATTAAATAGGGAATTCTAATGAAAGAAAATAGTATCCGCTTATACCTTACAAAGATATTTATTAGAGTAAATGAAACTTATTTTTCGAATATTAATAAGATTTTCTTGTACTTTAGCCATTGCTATTATCCTAGCTTCATATGCCTGCTATCGTAGTTATCAAAGTTATTGGAATCAGACAATCAGAAAAGTTCAAACTATTGATTTTAATATTCTTGCCCATACTCTGCCGACAAAATTATCTTATGTGTTAATAAATAACGATTTAGAAGAATTGCAACGTACTCTTAATAGTAACTATGGTTATTTTGGATTAGTTGTTACTAACTGTTTAAGTGTAGAAAAACTATGTCCTCATCAGAAGATTATCCATTCTACGGATTCACAAGATGAATGGAAAAAACGACTAAATGTTGAAAGTCTAACAGAAAATATTCCCTATAGTATTTTACGTAATCCACCTCCTTTACTCACAGAATTCCAATACAATTCTTCTCGTGACGAAAATCCTAATACAATAGGAAATGTCAATCAAGGTCAAGTTATTGGCAGAGTTTATTATATTAGGGGAATTCCTCCTCAATTTAGTGAAGATATAAGAAACTGGTGGAGTAAGTTTCCTACTAATTTATTTAATGAAAAAAATGCTGGCAAGTACTATGGCGTAATATCTCTTCTTTTTTTATTGGGAGGATTAGGTTCTTGGGTAACTATTGAAGATTTTTGTTTGAGAAATAGAAAAGAAAAAAACAAACTGCTTCTGGAAATCAAAGAGGGTCAACGAAAACTAAGAGAACAGGATGAATTGAATGCTAATGATATCAAGAATAAAGACCTTGAAATAAGCGATCTAAATCATGATTTGCAGCAACAACAAGAAATAGTCGAACAGAAAGAAAGGGAAAAACAAGAAATCAAAAGAGACTATCAGCAATTTCAATTAATACATAGTCAATATAAAAAAGAATTAGAACAAATCATAAATAGCCGAGAAAATGCTATTCAAGCATTGGAAGAACAAAATATTAAGCTTGTAGAGGATCTCGAATTAAAACGGCAACGTATAAATCTGGATAAAAGTCAAATTGAAGATTACAAAAAGATTGAAAAAACAATAATCGAAAATAGAAATCAATTAGATTTTCTTAAACAAGACTTGGCGAAACATAAAGAGAAAATATCAATTAAAGAAAATGAATATATAGCAAAAGAGAGTGAGTACCAAGAAAATATTGCTTTTTTGGAGCAAGAATCCCAAAGATACAACCAAAAAATTAATTCTCTTGAACAAAGAATTAAAGATAAAAACCACCAACTAAAAAAGCTAGAAAATGAAAGAGATGATTTACAAAATCAGATTGCAAATCTTAATGTCCTAAACTTAGATTCAAAAAAAATTCAGCAAGAATTACAGAAATTAAAAGTGGAAGAGATAAATCAATTAAAAGAAGAAAATGAATATTATAAAAATGAAATTTATGACTTGGAATATGAAAATCATAAATTAGGAAAATGTAATAATATTTATGAACAGGAAATAAATAGATTGGAAACAAAAAATATATTTGGGATGACCAAGTTATCTTCAATTAACAATGATATTCAAGGTAGCCATATCATTTCTTTGAATATTACGGAAAAAGATTTTTATATAGAAGAGAGTAAAGATCTTATTCTTGATATTCTCAAAAAGTCTCTTAATAATCTTCATGAAGATAGTCGTAGACAGCATATAGTCTCAGATATTATAAAACATAATCACTCTAATAGTGCAAGAGAAGAAATTAAGCAAAAAACTAAAGATATATTTGGGGACTATAAAAGAATGACTAATGAAAAACGTAAAGAGTTAGAAAAGATTGGGTTTGAATTTATTTCAGATAGCAATCATTACAAACTTAGGTTTAAAGAAGATCCTCGTTATCAATTCTCTTGTTCTAAAACTCCTAGTGATCAGCGTTCTGGAAGAAATTTAGTTAGGGAAATTCGTAACAAGCTATTCTAGTTAATCAAAAGCCAATGGTAATCATCAAAAGTTTGTTCCACATGAGGCTATCACTGGTTATCTGGATCGAATCTTGATCTGACAACTGACAACATTTAACTGGACTTAATTTACTATCAAAATGGGAGTCTTAATTAAAAACTTGAACTGGCATTTATGAATGATTTTTGTTAAGTTAGCTTAATTGAGAAACAAACACAAATAAGTTAGCATCTTTATAAATAACCAACTGATAACTGGTAACTAATAACTGGTAACTGATAACCCATAATCGTAATGCTGCTAAAAGATCGCTATCGCATCCTAGACACTTTAGGAAGGGGAGGTTTTGGAGAAACTTATCTTGTAGAAGATATGCATCTACCTTCAAAAAGAAAATGTGTACTTAAACAACTCAACCCTATCGTCAAACAGCCAGAAATTCCTGCCTGGATGAAAGAGCGATTTCAACGAGAAGCAGCAATTCTCGAAGAGTTAGGAGAAGCAAATAATCAAATTCCTCGTCTTTATGCCTATTTCACCGAACAAGGGAAATTTTATTTGGTACAAGAATGGATTGAAGGAGAAACCTTAGCTGCAAAACACCAAGCTGAAGGCAATCTTGAATCTTGGCAAGTGCAAAAAATTTTAGTCCAACTGCTTCCTGTCCTAGATTACTTGCATCAGCGTCGGATTGTACATCGGGATCTCAAACCAGAAAATATTATTCTGCGTCAAAGCGATCACTTACCTGTTTTAATCGACTTTGGAGCCGTCAAACAAGCAATGTCGACCACAGCTAATCACAATAACAGTAGTAGCCTATCCATGTCTATTGGCACTCCTGGTTACATGTCTTCAGAGCAAGCTGCGGGTCGTCCAGGCTATTCTAGCGATCTCTATAGTTTGGGATTGACTGCTATTTTTCTTCTTACAGGAAAAGCTCCTCAAGATTTAGAAACAGACTGCCATACAGGGGAGATAATTTGGCAAGAATATGCCACTAATCTTCCTTCTAAATTAGTTACAGTATTAGACAAGGCGATCAAATTTCATCCCCGCGAGCGCTTTAATTCAGCAGCCGAAATGTTATCTGCCCTTAAAAATCCCCATGAATCCAATCCTACAATACAAGTTGCCCCTGCCAGAGTCCAGAATGGCAGTAACAATAACAATTATGGGGGGACTATAGGATATGAAAATCAGACTGAGCGGCAAACAACTAATAATAATCTGTTAGTCAAAACAGGAATATTTTTACTAGCCCTAATAGGATTAGGAATCGGGACTTTTGCTGTTGGTTTTACTCTCATTGCGAATCTCTTGACATCTGTTCGGCAACCTTCTCCTCAAGCCAAAGTAGAACCAGAAAATTCTGAGCGCCAACCCCTTTTATTTCCCAGAACCACAGAAAAACCAGAAACAGCAGAAGATTCTCCAGAACTACGCAAAGACAATTCGGAAACAGAAGCAGAGAAAACAGAACAAGAAATCGAAATAGCCAAAATTACCGAGGAAAGAAAAGCCGAATCTTTCAAGCAACCACAAACTCCTGAAGTTGTGATTCAAAGCCAACCGGCACCACAAACTCCAGCAACCAAGGAGCAACCTCTTTTAACTACAGGTATTTCGGAAACTCAACTAGTGACTACCCTAGGTAAACCAACATCCGAAAGGACTGATGGCCGAGATAACAGTCGAGTTTTAGAATATCGTGACTCTACTACAGATCAGGTTAGTTTGCGCTATAAAGCCAATACTTCGGGAAAAATTTATTACACAGATGTCATTTTAAACTCCTCTGTCAGTCTTGGTGAAATGCAAACAACTCTCAATCAACTTCTAGCTGGCAATAGTTCCGCAGCTGTAAGAGATAAACTGAGGTCAGTCTATAATCGTACAGTACCATATAGTTTTTTTAAAGTAGGAAATCTAGAAGGTAAAATCCAACGAGATTTTAAAGATCGAATTACAATCTCTGTCTGGGAATCCGGCTCATAACTGACATACTTTGAGGTTCACAAAGTTACGTGTTGAGATTGACAATGGAAGCAGAAAGAACAGCGGTGCAACCTTAGGGATAGAACCAGCCCAATCTAAATTTTGGGAATAAGCACCAAGAGAGGGCAAAAAATGAGGTTTATAATAAGATGATTGATCCTTAGTTTGCTTGCTCTTGAAATAACTCAAAAACTTGACGAGAAAATAATTTTAATTTAGCTTCTATTTCATCTTTCGGTTGATATTCTCCTAATAATTGCCAATTTTCTACCGTAGAGAATCGCCAAGCCTGTCCTACGTGACTAAAACCTGCGGTTTCTAAACCAATTAACTTTTCTGTTTTCTCCAAAGGGTCTGTATAAAAACGAATCTGTAACAAAATGCTATTACATTGAATGCGAGGACTCCAACCAGGGAAGTGAAAGCCAATATCAATCGAATCAGGATCTACGAGTTCCTGTGTATCGGGGTCATTTTTCCAAGGCTTAAGATCAACTTTGACATCAGGAAATTGGGTTTTAAATAGATTGACCACCGAAGCAATTTTAGTTGTGACATCCAATCCTCTAGCTCTTTCTGATGCATTCAAGCTGACTATCCTCCTATGCAAGATCCAATATATTCAATATATATTATGGTGAGTTAGATCAAGAAAGTACGTAAATCTCAAAATATCCTAAGAATTACACTTTTCAACTGATCATTTCCCAAGAAACTACTATGATTGCGAGAGAAGCCAATCAGGAATTTTATCTGCTGGTAAAGGCTTGGCAAATAAATATCCTTGTCCATATTCGCAATTTAGACCTTCAAGAATAGCTTGTTCTTCCTCTGTTTCAATCCCTTCAGCAATCACATCCATTCCTAACTTATGAGCCAGCAAAATAATTGTACTGACAATTTCTAAATTTTTTGTACCTTGATTCATGTTACTGACAAAAGAACGGTCTACTTTCAAAGTATCCATCGGAAATTGATGGAGGTAACTAAAAGAAGAAAATCCCGTGCCAAAATCATCCATACTTAACCGAATACCAAGAGCTTTAAGACGGTTCAACATCTCGATCGCGTCTTGAACATTATCCATCACCATACTTTCTGTAATTTCTAGTTTAAGATTTTGAAAATTTATTTGAGTAATATTTAAAATTTTCTCAATTTTTTCCACTAAACTATGCTGGTTAAACTGCCGCCCAGAAAGATTTACACTAATAAATAAGTCAGAATATTCAGGAAATTTTTGCTGCCAAAGATACATTTGATGACAAGCTTCTTGCAAAATCCATTCTCCTAAGGGAATAATTGCTCCTGTTTCTTCGGCAATAGGAATAAATTCTCCAGGAGAAACAAAACCTTTTGACGGAGATATCCAGCGAACCAAAGCTTCAAAGCCTGAAATTTTATGGGTTTTTAAAGAAATAATTGGTTGATAATATAATTGAAATTCTTGATTCCTAATCGCCTGATATAAATCAGTTTCTAATTCCAAACGCATTAAAGCCTGTTGATGCATTTTTTGGTCAAATATTTCATAGCGAATTTTACCTGATGCTTTCGCTTTATACATGGCAGTGCGAGCAGAACGAAGAATATTTTCTGCTATAAAATCTTGACTAATATCCTTAATCGCAATGCCGATAGTAACCGAATTAAGAATTTCTCGATTATTATAATTGAAGGGAACTGTTAGGGTTTCCTGTAATTTATTGGCAATTTTCATCGCTACATTTGGAGCTTCTTTGATTACAGCCGCGATCGCAAATTCATCTCCCCCCACTCTAGCTAATAACTCTTCCGCACCTAAATACTCTTGAAGATGTTGCGTCGTAGCCAGCAATAATCGATCTCCTGCTTGATATCCCAAACCATCATTGATTAATTTAAAACGATCTAAATCTAAACAAAAAACCACAATCGACATCGCCGAATCAGTATAGAGATATTTGTGATTGAGTTTTCTTAATTGCTGGGTAAATAAGCTTGCATTCGGCAAAGCAGTTAAAGAGTCATACAATGTATTGTAGACTACCTTATAAGTCCAAATAAGGCTCACAGTTAGAACCAAGCTCCCTAGAGCAGGAATCAAAGGAATCCATCCTCCAGCAAAAAAAACAGCCAGACAGATGGCAGTTAAAAGACTAATTCCAGAAAGAGTCACCAGAGCGATCGATACAGGATGTTTTAACTTTATAGCGATCGCTAATCCTCCCAAAGACCAAGCCCAAATCCATAAAATTTCTATCCCTTCCGACCAAAACCAAAATTGAGTCGCTTCCCCCAAGATTAAACTAATAATTTGACTAACCATCTGGGCATGCGCTAAAGCTCCAGGGATAGTCGCTTGTTTTCCTCCATAAGGAGTCTGAAAGAAGTCTTTGATACTCGAAGCAGTAGTCCCAATAATCACTACTTTGTCTTTAACTAAATCAGAATTGAGTTTCCCCTCCAATACTTCTGTCAAGCTGATAGTGTTGGCAATCATTGGAGATCGATAATCAATGAGAATTTGCCACCCCAACGCTTCTGTCGGATGCATTTGGTAGCCTCCAGAATTAGCTTGCAAGCGAGATAAGACAGTATTGCCAATGGTCAAAGAATCTAGTGATTCACTAATTTCGAGATTATTCTCTAACCCGGGTAAATCTTGCAGATACTGCAAACTCAAACGTAAAGCAAAAGAATATAATTGTCGCTCTCCTAAACGAGCATAGATCAGATTTCTCCGTAAGACCGAATCTTGATCCAAAACTACATCATTAAATCCTACTTGTGACGATGACACCACGATTGGCGGTGGAACTCGGTTCTCTCCGTGTCCTAAATATTCAATAGCAATAATATTATCAGCTTTTAATTGCTCGTACAAACTTGCCGTTCCAGGAGGATAAGTAATATCCCGATATAAATCGAATCCAATTACTTTGGGTTGATGTTTTTGAATTTCTGCTAATAATTGAGCAATCGTTTGATCAGAAATTGGCCAATGCTTTTGATTTTTAATATCGGCATCAGTAATTTCTACTACAAGTAATCTCTCATCAAGACGTTGATCGCGCTTTAAACGAACCATTCTGTCATAGGCAAATAACTCTAAAGTCTGTAATCCTCCCCCTTGTTTTAGACCAATTATAATTCCTGTTACCAAGAGGCTAGTACAGAATATTGGCAGAGTATATTTCCGAGATATGCTCTGCTTTTTAGATAAGTTGCTATAACTTTTTTCTATAAAAGAACTAACCTTTTTGATTATGTTAAATAACACTATAATATACTCAATAAATAATTGAACTTTGCTGCGCCCCAAAAAATATTATATCTGTAATTTTACGGACTAATTGTCACTAATACAGTTAATATTTTTCAGTATTTTTTACGTAAATATAGTTGGCAAATTGCAAATATTTATTATATCTTC
Source organism: Xenococcus sp. MO_188.B8 (assembly GCA_030065615.1). Classification (GTDB taxonomy): domain Bacteria; phylum Cyanobacteriota; class Cyanobacteriia; order Cyanobacteriales; family Xenococcaceae; genus Xenococcus. The sequence continues at coordinate 33,754 of JASJDR010000065.1, forward strand.
ATTGCCAGATATTCTCTTAATACTAGACATTTTAAATCAAAAAATATAACATTGAAGAAATATAAATTAAAAGACCAGTAAACAGTAATCATTCTTAGTAATTTAAACTTGTAAAAAATGATAAACATAAAAATTAAATCGAATAAAGTTATAAGTATTTGTAGTCTGGCAATAGCTCTCAATTGGGGACTGGGCAGCTTAATTGCGACAGCCCAAGCTCAAGAGGTTACTCAAGCTAATAGCTCAAAAATCACTGCCAATGATGGTTTACCTTTTCATCGTCGGGATGGAGGAACTCGCGCCGGCAATTGCATTACTAATGGGAATAATTTAATAGCGTTAATACCAAACAAGAGTGTTAATGTCACTGCATCTATCACACCGAAACTATTTTTCTATCTACCAGCGACTAAACAACAAAAGACCATAGAATTCGTACTTCGAAATCAAAACGACCAATTAGTACATGAAGTCTTCCTCCAAACGACTGCTGAGGAAGGAATTATGAATGTGGAGATTCCTCAAGATATCAGCAAGGATTTAGAACAATCTGATTCTAGCTACCATTGGTATTTATCCATGATCTGTGATGATCAAAAACGTTCCCATGATTTAGTTTTAGAAGGATGGATTGAGCACGTAGAACTACAGCATGCTGTAAAACAAAAACTAAAAAACTCTAGTCCAGTAGAACAGGCAGAATTATATCAACAAGAAGGAGTTTGGTATGATGCCTTATCAGTCTTAGCAGCAAATTCTAGTCAAGTTATCGACCATTCTGCAATTTCAAAATGGTCTCAAATGCTCGATTTTATCGGTCTATCAGAATTATCGGAACAACCCTTTATCGACAGCGAAGTCATTAAAGAATAGTCATGCAACTTATTTACCTAAGAGAGCAAGTACCAAAAACTTGGGTAATACTAACATTCTTTTCCAACGCCATGGTTCTTGATAAAGACGATAAAACCATTCCAAATTATTATTTCTTAACCATAAAGGGGCGCGATTTTTATTGCCTGCCCAAATATCAAAACTCCCACCGACTCCAATCCATATAGAATTAGGACATAGATGACGATATTTTTGAATCCAAAGTTCTTGACGGGGTACTCCTAAACCGACAAATATTAAAGGAGGTTGGGCTTTCTGTAAAATCTTGAGCCATTGTTGTTCTTTTTCCCCAGATAGATAGCCATGTTGCTCCATGATTGAAAGTCTGGGAATTTTTTGTTGCCATTTTTGAGCTGCGGTTGCGGCGGTTCCTGGAGTACCCCCGTAAAAACAGACTAGGTTAGGATTAGATGTCTTTTCTAGTCTTTGCAGAAGAGATTCTGCTAACTCTATCCCTGGACAACGTTGCTGTTTGATGCCACGCAAACGCATGTACAAGATTACTCCTGCACCATCAGGAACTACCAAATTGGCTTGGCGAATAATTGCTGCGAGCTGAGAATCTTCCTCTGCTAACATAGTCATCTCCGCATTGATAGTTACCACATGGGTTCCTATTCGCTGCCTCAATCTTGCTTCTAGCCAGTCGATATAATTGTCAAGTAAATGTACTGGTAAATTAAAAAGGGAGAATATTTGAGGGTCGGGAAGTTTATTATTCAGCTGTAACATTGTAACAAAACTTAATATATTATTCTGGCAAAAGATTAAAAATTGGGAGCAGTTTTTCTCGATAATAAGGATTCTTTTAGTTTCTTGATTCTAATTGTACAGCTGTTCCTGTCGCTGTAATTAAGAAGAGGACTCCTTTTTCGTCCAGGTTCATCGTGCCAGTATCAACTTTAACGCCAATTACACCATGAGCAGCTAACTTTTGAGCTCGCTTTTCTAGCTTTTTGATAGCTTCTTGTTGTCCTTTTTCAAAAACTTTTTCATAACTACCTGTCCGTCCACCAATTACGTCTCTGATTCCAGCCAAGAAATCCCGCAAAATATTGGTGCCATACACAACTTCAGCTGTCACAATTCCCAAATATTTTGTTACTTCATAACCATGAACTGTGTCTGTCGTGGTAATTAACATTTAAAGTAAGATTCCCTCAATGACCTAGGCGGAATGAATATTATCATAACCAAATAAATATAAAAATCAAGATGAAAAAATATGCGCTATTTGCTTAGGGAAAGATTCTTAGGAGCTTGTTTTGGTGGTGTGATTGGAGCACAACTAAGCACGCAAGAACAATTCTTGAGAGACAAGATGAGACCTAACCAATTTTCTTGGCTCGAAATTAATCAAGAAATTACCAACCAAATTCCCCTGCATTGTGACCAATCCTTATCCTGGGAAGATTTAAACTTTAACTCGGGGAAAAAAATTACGAGCTCGGAACTGGCTCTGGCAATTTTCCCGATTATTCTTTACTACCACGATAATCTGCATCAATTAGAATTTTTGTTACATCAGAGTGCTCAATACTGGCAAATTCCCTGGTCTAATCTAGATGGTATCCTCTGGTGGAGTACTGCTATTTCTTTGGTATTGAGGGAAAAACTAGACCCAGAAGATTTATGGCAGCAATTAACCATTACTTCAGAAATTTTTATCACCTCTTTTGGTAACAATCTAGTAAACTTACAAATACTATTTGAGCGTGGATTGAGCATCACAGAAGTAACTGCAGAGTTATCTTTAGTTGTTACTCCAGACAATTTACCTTTTCTTTTATCTCTGTACTGTTTTTATCAAACTCCAGAAAATTTTACCCTCGCGATGAAACAGGCCATGAATGTGAAACATCAAACCGCTGCTCTTTTAGATCTAACTGGTTTTTTATCAGGGGCTTATAACAGTATAACTGGGTTACCTGTTAACTGGGAGAAATTCTGTCACAATGGAGATGACTATCAAAAAATAAGGCATCTAGGGAGAAAAATTTTTGCTCTTTGGTCAGGAGTTTATGTTCCAGGGAATAATGTTAATATTCCAGCTATAGTGGCAACTCCCCGTACCTTACAAAATCGCTCTCATTTGACAATTATTTCCCAGACAGAGTATGAGTCCAACTAATCAAAAAATATTACAGCTTTAACGAGTACTCACTGATGATGAAAAGCTGGCATTTATTAACTCAAAAAATCGATTCATGGCAACGCAAAGGTAGACGGCGATTAAGTTTTCTGTGGGCAGCCAAAAATTACCAGCGAATTAAACAAATATCAGCTATAGTTAAACATTTTATTAGTACTAGCCCCCCATCTTCTAAACATCAAAGTATTAAGTTACATTATTCTTTGGTAATGCTGATGGTTGCTCTGGTGGCTTTAACTAGTGTGGTCGGTTATCGTTTCTACAACCAACCCCAACTCACGGTAGGGAAAATTTCTCCGATCAGGATTGAAGCGCCATCGGATGCAGAATTTGAGGATATTAAAACGACTTTGGCCAGACGCAAAGAAGTACAAAGAGGAATTGTCCCGCGACTGAAACAAAATAGAGAAATTACTGCTCAGATTAGATTACAGATTGCTAAATACTTAGAGCGTATTGAGCAATTAAGGATTCGAACCCAGCCATTTCCTTTTGTTGATAGCAGGATCATTACTTTGACTACTCAACAATATCTTCGTTCTTGTTCACAGACAGAATTAAACACTATACTTAGACTTGTCGAGTTACCAGTATCATTACAATCTGAGGCTTTGTCACATTCTCTTGATCTGAGTCAATATTCAACCCTAAATATTCAGCAACAGCAAACTTGGGAACAGTTACAAGAATATCGTCAAGCAGTTTCCGCATCGGCATTTAAAGAATTAATTACCACAATTTCTGAGGTTCGTTTTCGCTATCATCAGGCTCAAAAACATTTACAAACTAAGCCCATTGCTAGCTTTCATGAACGTGATCTAGTAGCTTTTTTAACTTTAAGTGATCGTGATTGGGTTGAAAGTAAATCAGCTATTAAGTTAGCTGCCGAAAGAATTCTGAGCCAAGGCATCACTCCTGGCCTTCCTAATAATTTGCTCTCCTCAGTAGTAAAGTTACAATTGGGTACCCAAATTCCCGATACAGTGTCCCCCTTGGCTAGTGATTTATTGCTAACAGTTTTGCAACCAAATTTGCAAGAAGATCGCGAAGCGACTCGGGAGCTAGCAGAAAAGGCAGCTGAGACTATTGAACCAGTGATGGTAACAATCAACAAGGGTCAAGTAATTGTCGATCAAGGGGAAATAATTTCCCAGGCTGATTTTGTACTCTTAGATGGCTTTGGTTTAAGTCGTCGCCATATTAATTGGTTGGGATTGAGATTATCTGCAATTTTGGTCTTATCGGTGATCGGGATTTTTGTGATTGTACAAAGAAAGATCCATACTTCGATGCGCCGTCGCGATTATGCATTAATCTGCTTGTTAAGTATCAGTGCCCCCATGCTGAGTATTTTTAATATCGCCCATTCTAATTTGGCTGCAGTGGGGTTGTTGGTTAGTAGTTTTTACAATCCTTTGTTGGCGATATGTCACATATCTTTATTGACTGTTTTAGTAACTTGGAGCCAGTCGGGTTGGGCTTGGGAATTTTTAGTCGCTGGAACTGTAGGCGGCTTGTTAGCAGCAGCGATCGCTGGAGGTTTGCGATCGCGAGAATCCATGGCACTTTTAGGTGTGATTGTCGGCTTGTCTCAAGGAATTGTCTATTTCATAACTACTTTGATCCTCAGTGCTAGTGCGGTGACAATTTGGTCAGCAGTCTTACCAGAAGCCATTATTCATGGTTTATGGGGAGTGGCTTGGTGTATTGTGGCGATCGGAATTTCCCCTTATCTAGAGAGAATCTTTGACTTAGTGACCCCAATTCGCTTAGCCGAATTATCCAATCCCAATTTACCCTTACTCAAGCGCTTGGCCACAGAAGCTCCAGGAACTTTTCAGCATACGATGTTTGTTTGTTCTCTCGCCGAATCTGCTGCCAGAAAACTCAACTGTAATGTAGAGCTAGTAAGAGCAGGAACTTTATATCACGATATTGGCAAGATGCATGATCCTTTAGGTTTTATCGAAAATCAAATGGGAGGGCCTAATAAGCATGATGCGATCGATAATCCTTGGATTAGTGCTGAAATTATCAAAAAACATGTCAGTGAGGGATTAGTTATGGCAAAAAGATATGGTTTACCGAAAGCGATTCGCGATTTTATTCCCGAACATCAAGGTACCTTGTTAATTGCCTATTTCTATTATCAGGCTAAACAAAACGATAAAAACAGCAAGATGAGGGTTTTAGAATCTGATTTTCGCTATGAAGGCCCCGTTCCTCAGTCCCGGGAAGCAGGGATTATGATGTTAGCCGATGGTTGTGAAGCCGCATTGCGATCGCTAAAAGAAGCGACTCCTGACCAAGCTTTATCGACGATCAGGAAAATTTTTAAAGCTCGCTGGAAAGACAATCAATTAGTGGACAGTGGTTTGAGCTACGATGAGCTAAGCATCATTGCTGATGTTTTTGTTCAAGTCTGGCAACAATTTAATCACAAACGAATTGCCTATCCTAAGGGAGCAATTAACCAGGATAATTGACAAATGTACATTCTATAATCCTGATGCTCGAAGCCAAAATCAAAGCCGCATGGAGCGTTGGGAAGCAGGATTGATGTTAGGGCTCTAGAGAATTTTTTATTACGGGACTTAAACAACTTATCAGTTAAAAGTTTGCGATCGCGATTACTTTGCTAAGCGATCGCCCTTGGGGCAATTTTAAATATGAAACTAAATCAAGTTTTAGCGATTCGCGAATGCTCATCAAGCAGAGTTGCAGAATATTGGCGTGAAGTCTCTGGATTTATTTGGTTCGGTGGCGCGAGATGAAACCGTCGAGATCTTGATATAGATTTTTTAGTAGGATGAGAAGGAAGCTTTCATTGATGAAATTGTTCGTGAAAAATAGTGAATGATGAATTATGTAGTTGACCTTTGACTTTTGCTTAGTGCTGTAAGACCATGATCCAAGTTAAACCTCGGTTTCAAAGCTTTGAAGAATATCTGTCCTATGACGATGGCACAGATAAGCTTTATGAACTATTCAATGGAGAGTTACTCGAAGTGCCACCAGAATCAGGGATAAATGTAGAAATTGCGACATTCTTGCTGATTCAATTTGCTTCACTGTTAGGCTATCGCAGAGTAAGAGGACATGGATTAGAAGTAGAAGTGCGAGGTGAACCGAGAAACCGTTATCCTGACCTAACAATCATTCGAGAAGAGCATATTCAGCAATTAGCCCAGCGCAATACTATTCGTCTGACAATGGCACCTCCGTTACTAGTTGTGGAAGTTGTCAGCCCAGGAGAATTACAACGTAACCGCGATTATATTGCCAAGAAATCGCAGTATCAAGATTGTGGTATTCCTGAATATTGGATTGTTGATCCCGATGAGCAAACGTTATTGGTATTAGAACTTAGTGGCAAGGATTACACTGAAGTAGGCAGCTTTTCTGGTCGGGAACAAGTGCTATCTCCACAGTTTAGCGAGCTGAATCTAACAGCAGCGCAAATTTTTGAATCAGCAAATCAAGAATAATCATTATCATAGTTCGCGCTATGCTCTGAAGGTTAGTCCATATTAGCGATCGCACTTTGAGCAATTCTCAAATGAAATTAAGTGTTAGCGATTGGGATGTGATTCTGATTTAGGAGAGAGCTGTTAACATGAAATTATCAAATAATTTATTAAATATATATAGACGAAGATTGCTGAGAGAAAATAATGCCAGTCTTGAATCTTACAAATGAACAAGCGATTGAATTAGTGAAGCAGTTACCAGTAGAACAGCAAGCCAAGATTTTCCAATTTTTGTTGGGACAACAGTGGGAACAGTGGCAATTACTGTCTGAATACGGCTCTGATAAAGTGAGATTAGCAGCACAAGAACGTGGTCATGATTGGGATCAGATGAGCGAAGATGAGCAGGAAGCTTTGATTGATGAAATTGTTCATGAAAAATAGTGAAATATATCGTTGTTTTTGATACTAATATTTTGCTTTCTTCCCTATTTTCCCAGAAGGGAAGTCCGTTTCGCTGTTTAGCACTGGCAAAAATGGGACAGTTTGAATCTGTTATTTGTAGGGAAATTTTGGATGAGTTTGTGGAAAAGCTGCTGATTAAGTTCAAATTCTCTGAGGAAAAGGCACAGATTGCTATTGAAGAAGTTAAGGGTTTTTCTCGCTTAGTGTCGATTTCTGGAAAACTTAAAGCTGTTCCCAACGATCCAGATGACGACATGGTTATAGAATGTGCAATTGTCGGGAAGGCAACCCATATCGTTACAGGAGATAAGCACCTTTTGTCTTTGTCATCTTATCAGGATATTTCAATAGTCAGGGCATCTGAGTTTTTATTATTGCTGTCCCAAATGTAGCGATTTGATGTTGCACTGTTTTGGAGTGGCAAACGAGAAATTCATGAATAATGACGCGATTGCGAAGCGACTAACTTTACAAGATCGCGCGTCGACGAATATTCATGGTAGATTTTTTTTTCACTTTAGCGTGAATCTTACCAGTTAAGAGTTTGCGAGCACTACAAAGTATTATTTCATGATCGCAATCATTTTATCGGAATGATCGATATATTTGTTTTAGGATGTAACATTTGTTGAACTTGATTGAAGGGAACAAGTATTTAACAATCTTGGAGGATAAAAAACAAATTTTCTCTTGCTTTTGTTTTCTTGCTCTTTCAAATCCTGATAAATTGCTTGTAAGTCATTGTTAAAGCGATTAGAGTGTGCTTCTCTAATGGAACGAATTTCTTGAACAATGGGGTCTTCCCACATTAACTTTTCCTCTCTATCTCATAAGTTCTTCAGGCGTACAGATCGTTACTGGTTCGTAGCCTAGAGAACGACAGATACGTTCAACTTCCCTACGAATTATAGCATTAGCAATATGTTTGCAATTCCAGGTCAATAAATAATCAATACCATTAGTGACAGCAATAGCAATATGTAAGGCATCTTCAGCTGCTTTTTGTGGCATAATCTTAAATTCAAGAAAAGCTTGAGCTAAAGTTAATGCGCTTTCTGTAGTTGCTAATAATTCTATTTGTTCTAGGATTTTTAGCCTTTGTTGAGACGCGATAGGATCACCAGCACTAGCTTCTTGAATCACTAGCTGTGAAGCTACTAAATGAAATATTTCTCGATGATTAGACCACCATTCTTGGGTAATTTGTTGATGTCCTACAATGACAATATCTCGACTAGGACGAGAAGTTAAGTAACTTATTACTGAAGTTTCAACATAAACTTTGGATTTCATCACTCCTTAATGCGATTTAGTTCACAATTCATTGATTATCTTCTGACATCAACTTATCGCACTTTATACCGAGAGATCGCCATAAAGATTGTTTTCGTGATCGCGCTCTACTCGGAAGATTAGACCAGATTAATGATCGCACTTCGCGCAATACTGAATATAAAACAAGATCGAGTGTTAGAGATTAAAGAATGCCCTTCAAGCAGAGTTGCCGGATCTTGGGGTGAAATCTCTGGAATTATCTGGTTCGTTGGCGCGGGACGATTTTTTAGTTAAATTAGCGATCGCGACTAGTTTGTTTGATCTTTCTTTTTCCCAAGTTCTGACAATGCAATCATGATGTTTCGACATCAAATTGCTCTATTTTCTTTTCATCTTGTTTCCCAAACCAATCCGATAATTTTTGTTGGGCTTGTTCATTTACTTCAGGGGTTATGTACGCAGCTGCTAAAGTCAAAACAGTCGCTAAAGCACCTAAATCATCAGTCCAACCAACGAGGGGGATAAAATCAGATACAAGATCGAACGGCAAAATAAAATAACCTAATGCACCAAAGATTGATGCTTTGATAGCTATTGGAACATTAGATTGTTGAGCAGTATAGAAAAGTATGAGAACTTTTTCAATTACTGTTGTTCCTGCTTTGTTAGCAAATTTTCCAATTTTTATCCAAAGTGCCTCCTCTGAATAATAAATTTGATTGGATTCTAAGTCATCAGACATAAAGGCTTGAGGAATATAAATACCTTCTGCTTTTAGAGCCAAAATAGCATTATTAGTTACTTCTTTTATCTGGCTATCTTCAACTTTTCCATCGCCAATTTCAATCATAGTTTTGACAAATGATTGCATCACTTGTATCTGTTTATCTGAAACATTAAAATATGATTGGGCTAATTTAAGAGTCTGCTCTTCGCCAGGATCGAGAATATTATCGGCTAAGGATACTTGTATTAAATTGAACATGAATTCCCAGCGGATTTCCTTACTTAATAAAGACAAACCATTTAAGCAATCTTCTAAAGATGGGGGTTTAACCTGATACTGAATCAAATGATTTTTCACAGAAGCTGATAAATGACGTTCAGCAATAGATTCTTGAATCCACTCTACCTCTTCAGGATCAATTGATCCGTCTGCGGCAGCCATAGCAAACAAACCACCATAAAAAGCGTAAATCTCACTTTCAGATAATTTGCTAAATTCCACATTTTTGTTATGGGATGATTGCTTTGACTCTGAATCACTATTTTTTAAGTTCCAGACTTTAAAATGAACAAAGTCATCTCCGAGAAATTTCTTATCCTTAACGCCCCAAACAGGCAGATGTCCTTCAGGTGCATCTAGGTTAAAGGTTAGCTGTTTATATGACTTCCAAGAAAGGACGCCTCTTAATAATCCAGCCTTTCCTCTCCAGCCTACTCTCTCAGCAAAGTTACCTTTGTCCTGGTTCAGAGTTTCAAAAATTTTCTTCTGAACGCTAAAACCAAAGTGTCCCTTACTGTACTCTACCCATAGGCGATCAATGGTAAATAAATCTTTACCAGGAAAATTTTCAACAGATTTCTTGTCAAGATTATTCTTTCCTTCTCTGCCAGCTATTTTAAGCATAATAGCTCTGGTTTGCTCATCAGCTTTTTGCCATTCTTCATCGGCTAGAAATTCTCTCAATTTCCAGTAGTCTACTTCAGAATCAGAACTAATAAGATGATCGATTGTCCAATTATTTTTGATTAACTTCTCAACAATTTCTACATCTTCATTCCTGAGATCTAAAGATTGCCTAAGAACTGATAACTCATTGCAAGTATCGTGGTTTACGATATGTCCTTGTTGAATTTTCTGTAGAAGTTCTTGTACATACTGTTGAAGATTTTTTTGATAAAAATGCTTTATTATTGGCTTTTCAATGTCTTTAAAATCTTGCTCGACAAGTAACTCTAAAGATTGCCGAAGATACTCCAATTGGTTACAAGAATCAACACTTAAAGTGAAACCTTCTTGTTCAACTTTCTGTATAAATGCTTTTTTATATCTTCGCTTCTGAGCAGCTTTTAGTGGATCGGCAGTATCACTAACCAGAACACTAAATTTTGAGAAGATAAGGATTAAGTCATCTCCAAGAAATTTCTTATCTCTAACTCCCCAAACAGGAAGATGTCCTTCAGGAGCATCCAGGCTAAAGGTTAACTCGCTGTATGATTTATAGCCAAAAAAACCTTTAAACCAACTAGCTTCTTCTCGCCAGCCCACTCTATCAGCAAAGTTACCTTTGTCCTGGTTCAGAGTTTCAAAAATTTTCTTCTGAATGCTAAACCCAAAGTGTCTCTTACTGTACTCTACCCATAGCCTATCAATAGAATATAAATCTTTATCAGGAAAATTTTTAATAGATTCTTTGTCAAGATTGTTTTCACCCTCTCTATCAGCTATTTTAAGCATAATAGTTCTGGTTTGCTCATCAGCTTTTTGCCATTCTTCATCGACCAGAAATTCTCTCAATTTCCAGTAGTCTAATTCAAAATCAGAATCAATAAGATGATTGATTGTCCAATCATTATTGATTAAACCCTCAATAATATATACATCTTCATTTTTAAGACCTAAAGATCGTTGCAATTCTTGTAATTCCGTAAAAGTTTGGTATTTAACAAGAGATTCTTCTTGTTCGATTTTATTCCTTAAGAACTGTCGCTCATATTTTTTAAGGTTATCTTGATAAAAAGGCTTGATTAAATCCTTCTCAACTGTTGCTGCATCTAAATCTGGAAAAATTAAATTTTCAAGTCCCAACGATTTTCTTAA
>JASJDR010000278.1 GCA_030065615.1 Xenococcus sp. MO_188.B8
TTGCATCGAATTAAACCACATACTCCACCGCTTGTGCGGGCCCCCGTCAATTCCTTTGAGTTTCACACTTGCGTGCGTACTCCCCAGGCGGGATACTTAACGCGTTAGCTACGGCACTGTCCGGGTCGATACAGACAACGCCTAGTATCCATCGTTTACAGCTAGGACTACTGGGGTATCTAATCCCATTCGCTCCCCTAGCTTTCGTCCCTCAGTGTCAGTTACGGCCTAGCAGAGCGCTTTCGCCACCGGTGTTCTTCCTGATCTCTACGCATTTCACCGCTACACCAGGAATTCCCTCTGCCCCGAACGTACTCTAGTCTTGTAGTTTCCACCGCCTGTATGAAGTTGAGCCTCACGCTTTAACAGCAGACTTACAAAACCACCTACGGACGCTTTACGCCCAATCATTCCGGATAACGCTTGCATCCTCCGTATTACCGCGGCTGCTGGCACGGAGTTAGCCGATGCTTATTCCTCAAGTACCGTCAGTATTCTTCCTTGAGAAAAGAGGTTTACAACCCAAAAGCCTTCTTCCCTCACGCGGTATTGCTCCGTCAGGCTTTCGCCCATTGCGGAAAATTCCCCACTGCTGCCTCCCGTAGGAGTCTGGGCCGTGTCTCAGTCCCAGTGTGGCTGATCATCCTCTCAGACCAGCTACTGATCGTCGCCTTGGTAGGCTCTTACCCCACCAACTAGCTAATCAGACGCGAGCTCCTCCTTAGGCGGAATTAACCTTTTCACCTCCCGGCATATGGGGTATTAGCAGTCGTTTCCAACTGTTGTCCCCCTCCTAAGGGCAGATTCTCACGCGTTACTCACCCGTCCGCCACTAAGTCCGAAGACTTCGTTCGACTTGCATGTGTTAAGCACGCCGCCAGCGTTCATCCTGAGCCAGGATCAAACTCTCCATGTTGAAAAGTACCTTTCAATTCCATTCATCCGTCCAAATAATAAACAGATGAACAAAATCTACTCAGCTTCTTTGATCCCGAATACTCTCGCATCCGGTTCTTTATTTAACCTTTACTAGAATTCATACTCATGGTAGAGTTCTAGTAATTTAGTACATTTAGTACTTTGACGAGGTTAGTTAGTTTTTACGCTAGCTATCAAACTATTCTCTTTTCTAGGTTCCTGTCGCTCTCCGCAGGAGTCGCTCAATCGCGTCCCCGCTTCAGGCGCTTTACTAATATAACTAAGTCCATAAGGCCTGTCAAGAAAATAGTTTCGGGGGGCTCTAAATTCCTCAGATTCTCTTCGTATCAATCGATTGAGCATTTTAACAAGACTTGATGTACGGATCCTGAACGTAGTCTGAGGCGATAATTTTGCGGTTATTTTTTCCTCAATTTTGGCTCTGATCAATCTACTCGGTGGGAAATAGCTGATATCGAAGGGAGAATAGGAGTGTGGAGGGACAGTATTCTAGAGATCCTCCACACTCCCACCTATTCAAAGAAAGCAGAGGTAAGCGTTGAATTTTGCTGTGCCGCCATCTTGGCTAATTCTTGATCCATTAATAGAGAGTTGGTTACTAGAAGATATCGGACGAGGCGATCGCACGACCCAGGGTCTATCGTCGATAACAAACCAACCCGGCCAGGCAACATGGGTGAGTAAGCAAGTGGGGGTCGTTGCGGGCCTGCCAATCGCCCAAAGAGTTTTCCGAATCTTAGACGAACGGATCCACTTTAAAGCAACGGTTTCTGAGGGAGAAACTTGTCAGGTCGGACAACCCCTCGCACAGATGGAAGGACCGCTCGATGCTTTACTCACTGGTGAGCGTGTCGCCCTAAACTTGACCATGCATCTCAGTGGAATCGCAACACTTACGAGGCACTATGTAGAGAAAATCGCAGATTTACCCGCCCAATTGGTCGACACCCGCAAAACAACCCCTGGATTAAGAATCTTGGAAAAATACGCAACGCAAGTGGGAGGAGCCGTCAATCATCGTATGGGACTGGATGATGGCGTAATGGTGAAAGACAATCATATTGCTGCAGCAGGGGGAATTGGCGAAGCTATTCACCAAATTCGGGACCTTATCCCTTATCCAATCTCAATCGAAGTGGAAACTGAAACTCTGGAACAAGTCTCAGAGGCGTTGCAATGGGAGAGCGACATTATTATGTTAGACAATATGCCGTTGGATAAGATGGTGGAAGCAGTGAAGATGATCCGGCACAGCCAAAAGTACGTCAAAATTGAAGCTTCTGGAAACATTACCCTAGAGACCATCCGCCCGATCGCAGAAACCGGGGTGGACTATCTTTCAAGTAGTGCGCCAATCACCCAATCCACGTGGCTGGATTTGAGTATGCGAATAAAGTAACGATCCGAGATCGCCTTAACGGATAATTTTTTCGTTACCTGTGTGACACTTTGATGATCGCCTACTCTTAGACAGGGTGCGCTATTGAGAATGGTAAGGTAAGAAGCTCAAAAGCTAGCCAAGAGGGCTACTATGGCTCGCTATACATATTTGTTTACAATCACAGATTCGTTTGAAAATTTTCGTCATTCACTGACTCAAATCTTAAAGTCATGTGGCTTTGATGTCATTTATGATTCGGGAGACTATTTAATGGCTCGCGAGATAATAGGCGACGTTTCTTATAGCAAACTGGTCATCGCCGAGGTTTTAGTGAATACCTCTTCAGATGCAGGAAATATGGCCAATCCAACGACTTTCTTATCACTGATTGTTAAAAATGAAGAGCTACCGCTGTATGTAGACAATCATTGCCAACAAAAATTTATGTTGCTGAAACAAAAAATCAAGCAAGAGGAATGTGTCGCTAACCATGCTCCGACTTAAGTGTGATTAGTATCACAATAGTGGACAATTGGCTTCTGGTTCTATCTTGAATAGTTATGAAATCCACGATCGCACACCTCAAATCCTGCTTTGAAACTGCTTTAGTCAATGCATTTGGCCCTGATTTAGCAGGAACAGACCCAATTCTGACACCTGCCAGTAATCCCAAATTCGGTGACTATCAGGCCAATGTGGCAATGTCTCTGGCAAAACGGTTAAAGGAAAAACCGCGGGCGATCGCGGAAAAGATTGTTCAAAAGTTAGATGTCAGCGAAATTTGCCAGCCCCCCACAATTGCGGGGCCTGGGTTTATCAACTTGAGTCTGAAAACGGATTTTCTCGAGGCCCAACTCCAAGCAATCCAGCCAGACCCACGTTTAGGCGTCCAATCCACTTCAGATCCCAAGCGAGTGATTGTGGATTATCCCAGTCCTAATATTGCGAAAGAAATGCATGTGGGACATTTGCGGCCTGCCATCATCGGCGACTGCATCGCCAGAATTCTAGAATTTCAAGGCCACACAGTTCAGCGAATTAGCCATGTTGGCGACTGGGGCACCCCCTTTGGAATGCTGATCGCTTATTTAAGAGAAGCCTATCCAGAGGCGCTGAAAACTACTGAAACGCTAGATCTGGGGGAACTCTCCACATTTTATCGTGAAGCCAAAAAGCGCTTTGATCAAAACGAAGCGTTTCGGGAAGCGGCTCGATTGGCTGTAGTCAAATTGCAGGCGGGGGATGAAGAAACGTTACGCGCCTGGAAGATTGTCTGTCAGCTCTCTAGTCGCGCCTACCAAGTGATTTACGATTTGCTAGGAATTGGGTCATTCATCGAAAAAGGTGAATCTTTTTATAACCACCTCCTGCCAGACGTCATCACAGACCTGAAACAGCAAGGATTACTGGTGGAGGATGAAGGCGCACAGTGCGTTTTTCTAGAAGGCTTTACCAATAAAGAAGGCAACCCTCTTCCCCTAATTATTCAGAAATCCAATGGCGGTTATAACTACGCCACCACCGATCTAGCCGCCATCCGCTATCGCGTAAAGGAAGAGAAAGCTCAACGGGTTATTTACCCAGTTGGCGCGGAACAAACCAATCACTTTGCTCAAATCTTTCAGGTGGGTAAACGGGCTGGATGGATTGCCGATAAAGTTGAATTTGTCCATACGCCGTTTGGCCTCGTTCTTGGAGAAGGCGGCAAAAAACTCAAGACTCGATCGGGTGAAGCCATTCCCCTCAAAGAATTGCTAGAAGAAGCGATCGCCCATGCATCAGCGGATTTAGAAGCTCGGCTGAAGGAAGAAGACCGCCAGGAAACAGAAGCGTTCAAGTCCCAAGTCACAAAAGTTATTGGTATTTCAGCCGTCAAATATGCAGACCTCAGCCAGAATCGAACCAGCAACTACATTTTTAGCTACGACAAAATGTTGGCGTTGCAGGGCAACACTGCTCCCTATATGCTCTATGCCTATGTTCGCGTACAGGGCATCAGCCGCAAGGGAGAAATTGATTTTGAGCAACTCAGCGGCGAGCAGCCGATTCATCTGGAGGAGGATACAGAACTGACGCTGGCAAAACATCTGCTGCAGTTGGATGAAACATTGACCGAGGTGGAAACAGATCTGCTGCCTAATCGACTGTGCCAATATTTGTTTGAACTGAGTCAAAAATTCAATCAGTTCTATGATCGCTGCAGTGTACTGCAAGCGGAAGAACCACAACGCACCTCTCGACTCGTGTTATGCGATTTAACCGCTCGGACGCTCAAGTTAGGCCTCTCACTATTGGGCATTCCGGTTTTAGAACGGATGTAAGCATTGGTCGATAGCGGCAACCAGTGGCTGACGATTCTTTACGATATGGATCGCCTTTTAGCCGACAGGCCACACTGCCAACAATCAGCACGAATGTAGACATGAAGTTCGAACCACTCTAGTTAGGAATAAAACTCAAAAAAAGAGTGGTTTTTACACCTCTAACGATTATGGCTCGGATCAATCCTGAGGCTGGAAATATCTCATGGGCAAGGCTTCCACGATACTCACCCGACTGTATCGATTCAGAGTGCGGAATGCAAGCTTTAGCAAGTGAATCCTCATAAAGAGTCGCAAACAATAATTACATTTTATGCAGATTAGATTTGGCAGACGCAAGGTTTCAACTAAGCCAATCATCGCCATATGGAAACGCTCCCTTGAGCGACTTCTTGATTTTTACGATCACAAGCGGGGCAGTCTGGCGACATTTTTCCCAAAACTTTTTCTTTTCTTCATCGCCCTCAATACCGCCTGCTATTGGTTGGCGATGATCACCGCCTATCCTACAGAAGCCTTTGGAGATGAGCGTGCGCACTATTTTTTACTGCAGTTTCCCGTAGGCTTTCTCGGAGCGCTATTCGACAGCCTATCTTTCTTTATCACGGTCCATATTGCGAGACGGGCTCTGAAAACAACGTCACCGATCAGTTACCTCGCTCACCTGAGCGTCGATCTGATTATTGCGATAATTGCAACCTGGTGGGTTTTATTTGTCTTTTCAATATCTGGTTGGTTAGTGAGTCTGGTTCAGCAAAATCCAGAATCTCTAGTAGATAGAGCTTTCGTGTATGAAGAAAGATTAGTAGACGCCCTGGAGGATCCAACGTCTAGTCATAATCTCAAAAATATTTATTTCGGAACGGTGATGGGGATCTCCGCTATGCTGCCAACACTGACACACCTATATTTATCAGGTCAGTCAGTATTGGCTTATCTGAATAAATCGGTCCGGCGCTGGCAACGCTGAAGATTCTCCTCAGCCGAACCCATAATTCACTCATTCAGATGAAGTGTGACCCTAGACGTCTCCCCAACCCGGATAAAGTTTTTTCATTAGGGGACTGTAGGCTTTGAAATAGGCGATAGAGCCGACTTGCCGCAGGAATGCTTTTTGAGACGTATCGGCGCCCATACAACGCTGGCAAATCGGATGGGTCACCTTAAATCGGTTAAACCCCTGACGCAGACTACAAGCGGGTTGGTTGTCTAAGATTTCGGGGAGGGATTGATGGTTGAGATTTCCCAGAGAAATTTGCCCTTCGAAATCTTTGCAGCAGGGCACGACAGAACCGTCATAGAGCATACCTGCTTGTTGAGACGCGCCGTTACAGTAGCCGAATGTTGCTGGCACGACGCGATCGCTCTCTACATTCCCCCAACTGTCGAGGGGAAAGGTTTCAAGCGCTAGCTTCGAATCCAACTCAATCACCTGCCAGCGACCGGACTTATACCGTTGAATTTGTTGCTGAACCGGATCCCGAGTCGATTGATCGGCATAACCCGCCAGCAGCCGATCCGCCCAACGCTGCAATTCTTGTTGCATCTGAACTTTACCAGCCACCACCGTCATCGGTTTGTGGGGGACCAGAAAAGGATGGGGAGACGTATCGAGAAACTTGATGTGGATACAGGTTTTGGAGCGAGCATCTGCTAAATTCGCTTGAACATAGCGAGTGATGCCGTCAAAGTAATCTTCTGGCTTCAGTTTTGGGGGAGCGCCGCGAATAATAAACGTGATGGGATCCGGAGTCTGCAATGAAATAGTCACCTTCGGAATCCCCGACACAATCAATTTTTCAATATGATCCGGCTTCAGATGAAAGGTGCTGCCGTTAGTCGTTAAATGCAGTTCTAATCCGCGATCGGCGGCCATTTGAATCCCCGCAAAAATATGGGGATAAATCAAAGGCTCTCCCATCAGATGAAAGGTGATGATCCGCGCAAGACGATGGGCGGCTATCTGATCGAGGGCTTTTTCTAGAAGCGCCAGATCCATATGGCCTCGTCGTCGCTTCATAATGACGTCTGGACAGAAATCGCACTTAAAGTTGCAGACGTTAGTCACTTCAATATGAAAGCGATCTAGACGATACATCCAGTTACTGCCTTTAGGTAGAGAGACGTATGATTCAAATCAAAAAATCCGGGACGGAAGCGATCTCTATGCGCAGAACATCCCCCTTCGAAGCCGAATATTGGAAATCAGCCCCTCGAAAATGAGGACCTGCAGACGGCGTCAATCGGTTGCCCTAAAATCACCTACATCTAAACCATTCGATAGAGGATTGAAGCCGATTAAAAAAACCAATATACATTATCATCAAATCGCATCAAGACTAAATTATCTGCAAAGTACTATTCAACAGTCAGTTCACTGGCTCGCTCTTGAGTTGCTCCGCCACTGACCGAATCACTTGACTGAAAGGATGATCGGGATAGCACAAACAGAAAATATCGCGGCTGCCTAATTGAAGCATTTCTTCCGATAGGGGCAAAATCCCAGCGACAGAAGCTCCATAGGACGTTTCTACCTGGTTTTTCAAAACCGTAAAATCAAAGGATGTGAGTACTTTGTTGACGATGATCAACATTTGAGGGACTTCTAGTTTACGGGCAATATCCACCGTCACAGCAGTTCCCTGAAAGTCTTGTCGATCAGGTCGTAAGAGTAAAACTAGAACGTCTGAAATCGTAATAGAGAGCAGCGTTTCTTCGTTCAGACCGGGATGGGTGTCGATAAAAAGATAATCGAGATCTAGAGTTTGGATCAGATCTTGGAAACCATCGTTGAGGAGCCCGACATCATAGCCTTCACGCAAAATTCTGGCAATTTCTCCCGCCCTTAAACTGGACGGTATCAAATAAATTCGACTACGAGCAGTTCCCAATCCTTGCAGGGATGAGGTAACGTCATAGGCCGTGTCTTGAACGCTACATCGATCCCAAAGATAATCATTCAGAGATCGCTCTATCTTATTTTCATCAAACCCAAACAGAACATGAATGCCGGGCGACTGAATATCGGTATCGACAATGCCGACACGATTTCCCTGAAGCGCAATGACGGCAGCCAAGTTGGCAGTGGTATTCGACTTGCCTGTGCCTCCGCGAAAAGAATGAACAGAGACAATCTTAGTCATTACATTACCTTTACTTGATACTAATCCAGAATCGACGTCTGACAAGTTTTAGCATGCCCGGTTCAGCGTTTTGGGCATCAAGCAAGGAGCAATCCAATAATGAAGCAGTCAGTTTGCTAGAAACACGGTGCCAATGACAGCGAACAGTCACCGTAATGATTTTGGTTAAAAAGCATAAAGGTACCCCAGGAGGGTAATTTCATGGCGTGGCTTCTGTGCGCTACAAAATATATATGGGCAATAAAGCGACTCTTCTAGATATTCCCTACATTTTTTGTTTTGAAGCCCTATGCTTTCTCCCTCGCTTGAGGGCAATGTCTTTAGCGAATAATGCTATAGCGCCTTTTTGGGAAATCACACAGGCGCTTCAGAGCAGATAGATCAACTCGGTGATCTGAATGGATAATTTGCGCACTGGTTTTCTATTGATTGCGATCGCCCTCGGTAGCAATGCTGTCGTAATGCCTTCTAGCTGGGCTACAGACGTTACCTTTCGATGCGCTATCCGGGATGGCGTTCCCACTACAGTCGCCCAGACGTCCCAAGTCGAGGTGGCGGTTGTGCTGTGGAATTCTCCTGATATCGCAATTGCACCCGGCACGACTCAACAGGCGGAATGTGAAGCAGGTTCTCAGCGCTTCCAGGCTTATCATGACAACGGAGCCCTGAACTATATCACCACAGGGCGCCGGGAGAGACAACTGGTTGCTTGTGTAGCGGGAGAATTGGACGGAGGCTGTCAGGGTACACTGTTCGCCCTTGCACCCACCAACTCTCCCAGAACAGCGCTCCAGCGCATCCTCCGTATTCGTCTTCCCACCCAATGTCCCACCTGTGAGACGGGGGCCAGTCCGTATGTCAAACTAACGCGCTATCTAAGTGGTGAGTACAACACCGAAGACAATTAGCCTGGAGATCGGTCATGAGAGCCCTGTCAATTACCCACAGTTTTTTCGGCACGCTGATTGGTGTTACAGCCCTTGCGCTGGGTGAACTTCAGGTCATTGCCGTATTGGATGGAACCGATGTGAACGAGATTGCCAAGGAGACAACGGTTCTCGTCAATGGACAGTATCCTGGATCTGGCATTCTGTTTGAACAGCAGGGGGATACCTACTATGTCCTCACAGCCAAGCATGTGGTCGAGACGGAAGATGAGTACGAAGTCGTCACCCCAGACGAGGTCGTTCACCCGCTGGATTACACCCGGATTCAAATGCTGCCAGAGATTGATCTAGCGATAGTCCAGTTTACTAGCCCTCAGTTCTATTCCACAGCCAAACTGGGGGATAGAACTGAGGGCTAGTAAACTGGACTATCGCTAGATCAATCTCTGGCAGCATTTGAATCCGGGTG
>JASJDR010000066.1 GCA_030065615.1 Xenococcus sp. MO_188.B8
CAGGACAACTTTCTGATTAGCTTTGGAGACTGACGTTTTTCTGACCATTGATCTTCTTGGCCTTTCCCTTGTTTCTCTACTCCAAGCCTACTGAAAATTTCAGGATAACTCTAGTCAATTTTGCCACTCTAGATTTTTTTGATATGATTGCTTTTTCTGCTTTTCAAACCATTTCTGATGATCTAAAGATACAGTAATAAAAGTATCTGATTGAGGATAATCTAGTTCTGCTTCATGATCGGTTATTTCCGGATCTTTACTAGGTCGAAAAAGATATTTAGGATCAACCCACATTTCTACAATATGCTTTTTCTGAGAATCTGGACGAAGACCTAAAAGTTGTTTTAGTCTCAATTCAAGATCACCTTCTTCTGACGATTGATATCTGTAACAGAAGTTGTTTAACTCAGGAACAACTGTTACCCAGATTTCTGGATATTCTTGTTTTTCTAGATCTACTTTATACTCATCAGGTTTAGGTCTCGTCCAAGTCGCTACCAAAACTCGACTCTTACCAGGTTCGCCCTCCCAGATTAGATTACGATTTTCCTTATTAATTGCTGTGAGATTTGTTGAGATCTCATAAGGTTCTGGATTTTCCGCATCTTCAATAGCCTTATACCATTTATCCCATACAATAGCCTTATCCCATAATAAATCTGGGTTGGCTTTTGCTTCCAAACTATAAGAAATCATAGCAACAGCAGCAAAAATTAGAATTGTAAGTAGAGTTACGGTAATGTTATGAACTTTTGAATATCTAACTTTTTTATCCATAGACCTCTTGCAAAATCCTTTTCATAATGTATCAAAACATTGGCTCTTCTAGAATAAATTAGACTTGTTGTGTAATAAAATTCATAATAGCTGAAATGCTTATCAGATAAAGGTTTTAGCTATTTACGCTCCAAAATCCCTCGATGCCTTGATTGACAAGAGTTTTACCCATTTTTCGACCTTAATTCGCAACAAGTCTATTATTGAGAGCTTTTGATGTGTAATACAATCACAACTTATTATTTATGCTGGGAATTTGGCGAACTCTTTCTTAATTGATTAGCATTGTCACTGTTTGATAAACTTCTTGATCAAAAACATTTTGGACGATAAATAGGGAGACAAAAGAAATAACCGCAGCAATAATCGGTGTAGTGATCCAGCCAGAAGCGATGCCTGCTAAAACCCCCCACTTGACTTGTCGAACTCCTTTGATTCCTTGCAACATAGCTATCCCAATTACTGCGCCTACTACTGCTTGAGAGCTGGATACGGGAATTAGAGGAATCGGTGGCAAACCTAAACTAGCAACAAAACTAGACAATTCTTGAGAAGAAAAAACGAATAAGACTAAAGAACTTGCCATGACGACTACTAAAGCACCTGTAGGCGATAACGTCATGAGGCTTCCCCCCACAGTCATCATTACTCGCTTAGAATAAGTAAAAACTCCCACAGCGATCGCGATCGCCCCAAGTAAAAATAATTGTTCAACCGCAGAAATATCAAAGATGCCAGCAATTTTTAGATCCTCAAAAGGCGAAGCGGGAACAAAAACCCCCATCACATTACCAATATTATTAGCACCCAAAGTATAGGAACCAAATGCCCCGACAATGATTAAACCCCAACGGACATTCCTGTCGAGACTTAAAAGATGAGGTTTAGTTTTTTCAATAGATAGAACGATAAATTTATAGATAAAGGCAGCGAAAATTGCCGCCAGAATCGGACAAGCAACCCAGGTACTGACAATTTTGGCTAACGCATTAAGGTCTGTGGCAGAACCGCTAAACAAATTCCAGCCCACAATGGCTCCCACAACTGCTTGAGAAGTGGAAACGGGAAGCCCTAACTTAGTCATTAAAAATACTGTGGCGGCTGCAGCTAAAGCCACGGTAAACGAACCAGCTAGGGCATTAACAGCACCGAGCTTTCCTAATCCCCCTGCTGCCCCAGCACCTGCCGTGACCGAACCTATTATTACAAAGACACTACATATGATCGCCGCAGTAGAAAAACGTACCATGCGACTACCGACAGCGGTACCAAATACATTGGAAGCATCATTGGCTCCTAGTGACCAGCCTAAAAATAAGCCACTGGAGAGAAATATTAAAGTAGCAATTAATTCCATAATTTAGGGATTCATTAATAAGTAATAAATAATAAGTAATAAGTAATAAATAACTCCACCATCTTCCCTATCTCCCCCATCTTCCTCATCTCTAAAACCCAACTCCTAGCACCTAACACCTATTGACTTATAAAGTGCGTTTAATAGCATAGATAGCCAGTTCATCTGCTACGTCTTCTGCCTGATCGGCGATCGCATCAATAGAGTCAATTATATTTCGTATATTAATTTTCTCTGAGAATTTTAAATCAGTGCTAAAAATGTATTTTTTTAAAGTAACTGCAATTTGATCAGCTTCAGATTCATAAACTCTAACTTGATAGATATGATCTCTTATTGCCTTAGGATTGCGGAAAAAATCACGAGCGGCAATAATTACTATGTCTACACTTTTAACTACGACTTTTACCAATTCTAAAAATTTATTTTCATTATCTTTTGTCACCTTAGTCTGATTTGCTTCTGGGGTTGTTGTTGCCTCGATCATTAAATCTTGAAAATTCTTGCCCATAACATCCAGAAGAGAAAATAAATCTGTCAACAGGCGCAGCACATCTCCTCGAAAATCAGGAATTAACATCTCACTATATAGAACATTGACAATAGAGCGACGTAAATCTTTACAACTTTCTTTGAGAGCAATAATTTGTGATAATTTTTCTTCACAAGTCTCTGAGAATTCTCCTTCTTCCAGATAGGCTGTAATTCCTCGTTCGAAATAAATTGCTCCTTCAGCAACTTTATCAAGAAATTCATCAATTTGACCTTCTAATAATTTTGTTTTGCCAAATAATGGAGGTGTTTCTTTAGACATAATTAACAATTAGGTGTTAGGTTTTAGGGATTAGGTGTTAGGGAAAAATAATATTGAGCTTAGGAGTAACTTATCACCTATCACCTATTACTTATTTAGTATTTCTGCGGAACAAAATGTAATTCTTGATCTGAAAGCGTATCATCATATTTGTTTGTCATATCCCGCTTTCCTAGTTCAACTTTTTCTGGAGTCACATCTTCATAGGGAATTAAACTAAGGAAATGGGAAATACAATTGAGACGGGCGCGCTTTTTATCATCAGCCGGAACAATATACCAGGGTGAACTATCAGTATTTGTGGCAAGAAACATACTGTCTCTGGCCTGAGAATAGTCATACCAACGTCGATAGGATTCTACATCCATTGGGCTTAATTTCCAGATTTTACGTGGATCGTTAATGCGCTGCTTAAAACGCTTTTCTTGTTCCTCCATGCTGGTATCTAACCAATACTTAATCAGGGTCATGCCTGACTCTTGTATAAAATGTTCAAATTCTGGTACATATTGCAGAAAACGGACATATTCTTTATCCGTACAAAAGCCCATAACTCTCTCTACTCCCGCACGATTGTACCAACTGCGATCGAAGATTACAACTTCGCCAGCAGCAGGAAAATGTGACATATAGCGTTGGATATACATCTGGGTTTTTTCCCGCTCTGAAGGGGTAGGTAAAGCAACTACCCGAAATACCCGAGGACTGACACGTTCGGTGATCCGCTTGATAACACCTCCTTTGCCCGCTGCATCTCTTCCTTCAAACAGAACAATAATTCTCAGTCCTTTTGCTTGAACCCAATATTGCAACTTAACAAGTTCTGCATGGAGCTTAGTTATTTCAGCTTCGTATTCTTTATTGGAGAGTTTCGGCTGTTTGCCTGAAAGATCTTTCTTTTTTTTCTCTTTCTTGTCTTTGCCCATGGTCTTAGCCCATAAACTTCGTTTAACCAAAAATTAAACTTTACTCCAATAACAGTAGCATTTTTGTCCATAGGCAAGTACATGTTGTTGACATCTCTTTATAATTGTCACCCAACATACTGAATGTTAATATTTTTGAAATGATTAATGGGTACAGAAATTCTCTGAAAAGGTGATCGCGTTTTGGGAAATCAGAACCTTAGCTTTATTAATTGCTAGGGCAGAACTCGCGCTTTAGCAAGAAGAGGCGAACTCCCTGAAAAAAGCAAGCTTTAACCTCTTGTCACCAATTCTCCAGCAAATCCACCAGTAAATTTCCAACTTTTTAATTACTCTACCCCTGGAACAACTAGTCTAACGGTGTATAATCATCTCTTTACCAATAAAGGCTGATATTGCAATTAGTTAGAATCCAGTTAAAATCAATCCTCATGTTCATTATCAAGCGGAGAATTAGACATACTCGCGCACAACGGAATTACCATCTCGCTCCCCATTCGCCACCAAGCCCAAAAGAGGAACCTGACATTCTTGCACAACCTCGATCGCTCTTTGTAAGCTAGAACAATCAGTTTTTGCCAACCCTACCACTAATACTAGCCCATCAACATAGTCTGTAAGTAAGTTGGCATCTGCCAGCCCCAGCAGTGGGGGGACATCGTAAATCACTAACTCGAATTCTTGATGAAGTTGTGTCATCAATTGCTTAGTTGTCCATAAAGAAAGCAAGCTTGCCGGATCTTCAGGAGGCTGTCCAGCAGTTATAACATAAAATTCTTCATTAGAATTAACCTGTTGGATCACATCTTCGGGAGCCAATCTTTGAGTAACTAGCTCGCTCAAGCCCTTTGAATTATCTAGGTTTAATTGAGTATGCACTTGAGAACGACGCAGGTCAGCATCTACAAGTAGAACCCGCTGTCCCATAGCTACAGCCGTTCTTGCCCAGTGCAACGCTACAGTTGACTTACCATCTCCTGGCAAGGCAGAGCTGATGAGTAATGAGTTACAGGAATTATGAGATCGATTAATTAGCAGTAGATTTGCCTGCAGCACGCGGAAAGCTTCCATTATTTGCTTGAGAGATTTGCCGTTCTTGCCTGGTGACTTGCTCAAGCTCAAATTAGGGTTCATAGGAGTAGCCAGTTGTTCATCGAAGGGAATCGCTCCTAAGACAGGTTGCTGGATCTTAGCTTTGAGATCTTCAGCAGTGTGGAAAGTTCTATCTAGCTTCTCGACGAGCATGGCAGCTCCAACACCGGCCACTAGGCTCAGGGCTACAGCTTGAATTATGCTTTTTCTCATGTCAGAAGCTCCAGATGAGACAGCCAGAGCTGGTTCTTGAACCAACTGCCAGGGAATTTCTTTCTGGGCAGCTTCTACTTGCAAGTTTTGACGAATTTTCAGAAAGCCATTCAAGCTATTAGTTGTGACTTGTAATTCTCGTTGGAGGTTCGTATATACTCGAGACAACTCGGGAAGTTTTTGAATTTCCTTAGTTAAATTCGTCCGAGCCTCGGCGAGCGCTCGCTTTTGAGTCTCTAGGGTTGCCATTCGAGTAGTGGCTGAAGTCGCTTGGGCCTCTAAAACAACTCTAGCTTCCTCGTCTAAGATGGGGACAAGATTGTCTTTTTTATGCTGAAGCAACTTGATATTTAAATTCTCTTTCTTAAAACGAGTCCGTTGTAAAGCAATTTCAATATCTATCTGTCGCATCTGACCCAAGATCTTTTGGTACCTGGGCGCTGCATTTAAGGCAGCCATCATTCCTGTTTCTTTTTGTAAACTGACCAATTGAGAACGTGCTAACAGTAACTCTTGCTCTACCTCAATTTGCTGCTCTTCTAAGGTATTGACTTGGTTCATCAGTTTATTAGCCTGGGACTCTGGATCGAAAATTCCTTGCTGCAGTCGAAACTTTTGTAATTTGTTTTGCAGTTGATCGACATCTGCTTGAAGCGAGGAAAGTTGTTGATCGACAAATTGAATACCTTGGCGGAGATAACTTTGTCTTTGATTTAAGCTGTAGTCCAAGTACACTTTAGACAGTTCATCCAGAACGAACTGAACTTGATCAGCATCTTCACCCTGATAACCAACCGCGATAATTTTGGTATTTCTGACTTGCCGAATCTTCAATCCACTTACAATGAAACCATAGTTGATGCCGGGATAGGAAGATTGTACTTTCTTAACAACAACCGACAAAAGATCGGGACTTTTCAGTAGAGCAATTTGAGTGTCGTAGTCTAATTCCGAGCTCCTTGACTGTGAACTGACCTGAGAGGTAAGGTTGGTCAAGTCATTCTCTGCATTAACAGGTTCTACGAGCAATTGAAAACTACCTTCATATATCATCGGTTTTGGGTTCAGAGCTGAGCGTAAAGAAAATCCCAGAGCAATTCCTGTAACACTAGCAATAATCAATACCCGTCGTTGCGCTATGACAAAAGCTCGTTTCAGATCCCATTCTTGTTCTGGTTGATTCGAGCCTGTTTGAAAGTAAAGCTGGGGCATAGAAGATGCCAGACTATTCTCGTTAGCTTTTAATTTAGCGGGGTGTTCAAAAGAATTGGCCATAGGATTTAGAAAAATGTTCGAGTCACAAAAAATTTAGGTAGAGGAGACTGGTTCACCTAGCGAAAAAATAGAACGGAGATAGCCAGCGAAATAGATTCAAGGTATGGAATAAGTTATCCCTAAGCTGAGCTCTGGAGGTGCGACCTACCACGATCACGTCGTTGTTTTGGAGAATGGGATTCTTTTGTGGATTCATTTCTTGAGCAAAATCGCTCTGAATCTCCTGTTCAGTAACGGTACCATTCGGGTTAAAGCGAATCAATTGAACCTTTTTACTTCCCCGCCCTTTATTAAGTCCTCCAGCAGCTAATATTGCTTGGTTCAATGTCGTATTCGCTCGTAATTCAAGTTGCCCTGGTGACCCGACCTCTCCAATAAGATTGACCTTAATGACTTCTGGAGAAAGACTAGAGGCAGCTAGAGAGGCAATCTGTTCTAAGGTAAGATCTTCAGCAGTTGGGATTGTTATCGTGTCCCCCGATTGTAAAACTAAATCCTGACTCAGATCTCCTGTTTGCAAAATTTGCCAAAGATCGATCTTAATTTCTTGAGCATTGCCCTGGCGGGTTTGGCGGCGCACCTTAATCTGACGTAGATCCGCAGCTGGATTGATTCCTCCAGCCAGTTGAAGAGCCTGAATTAATGTAGGTTGACTATTGTTGCCTGCTAATCTGTAAGGACCCGGTTGGGCCACTTCCCCAACAACAACTACATTGAATGGTTGATTGCTATTTACTCGGAGGTTGGAAATAGCTAATTGGTTCGCCTCAACTAGACTTATTTCAGTGGCAGCTGGAATAAAAATTGTATCTCCATCGCGAAGGGTAATATTGGGCTCGAGATCTCCATTCTTGAGTAGCTCTAAAAGATTAACAGTAATGGTTCGGGTCACGCTTGTGCCCTCACGTCGTCGCACTTCGACTCGCTTGAGATCGGCAGCTTGGGTTGCTCCTCCGGCTGCCTGAATTGTCTGGGCGACTGTGAGGAACTGTCCCCCCTCAGCAGCCGGTAGGGTATACAGTCCTGGTTGAGAAATTTCTCCAGCTACCGCAATCCGAAATGCTCGCGGTTGTACTAGATTGACTGTAATGATCGGGTATTCAAGTTCAGTTTCATAGCTAACAGAGATCGCTTCACTGGCTTGTTTTAAGTTCATTCCCGCAATCTTAATATTGCCAACCAGAGGTAGATTAATCGTCCCATCTACCATAATTTGGTATTGACCATTGTATTCCGGCACATTGAAAAAACTGAGAGAAATTCCATCTCCGACTCCCAAAACATAGGCTTCGTCTATATCAATAGTCTGAGTAGAGTTAATTGATGAATCCCAAGCAGGCCAAGAGCTCTGTGAAGAACTTTTTTCTGCATCCTGAGAATTCTGTCTTGGATTAACACCTGAGTCGGAAATGAAGTCTATATCAGCCGCAAAAAACTCAACTACTCGTAATGTTCGTCCCCAAATTGGTTTTAGCAACGCTCCCTCATCTTGTGAGCACGACTCCGCAAGTCTAATACAGAGATGCTTGGACTGTCGAGCGTCAGGTAACTCTAATTGAGTAAACGGAATGGAAACAACAAAGGAAAAGGGAAAAACAAACATGAGACACCTCAAAAAGTACTTTATACCCACTTGTGTTTATAGACGTAACTTTGTAGTTAATTTTGGCATCCGCAGAATAGGGAATTAGTCGGCGTTTTACTTAAATAAGTACAATGCAGGTAAATTACGCTTGAGATTGCAAGCTATATGAGAATCAGCAATTACCAAGACGAGGATTATCAACAAAAATACTAAAATTGGTCATTGTTTAAACTCTTTATGAATAAAGCAAGCGGAATCCCGTAATCTTTATAAACTGTGGTTGTTTTTTTACTGATAAAAACAAAAGCTTCATCCCTCCTTTGATTTTATATAGCAACAAACAAGTTATTAGAGCTGTAATTTGTTAAAATTTCCTAAAAATATTTCTAGTATGAAGATCAAACCAAGTTTTAGTTAATTATTCTTAAAAGGTATGGACTATTCGTTAAATTAAGAGATTACATGTATGTAATATACGAAAAATCAAAAAGCTTTTGGCTGGCACCAAAAAATGCCATCTAGAAAATAGGGAGTATTTTCTAATTTGTCTGTCTTCAGAGATTAGTTCGTAATTTATACTTAGTAAAGCACCAGAATAGTCTGCTGTTAAGTCTTGTAGATAGCATCGTCTCAGTAAATGCTTATGCCGTAGTAGAAGAAATAACCTATCCCTTAACCTTTAAAATTTTTAAGCAAAAAAAAAGAATGAAAGAATCAGATGAATATCAAACCAAACCTCAATTAGCCGCAGAAATTTTGCAAGAATTGAAACAATAAACTTTCAGAATTAAATAATTAAATTAATACCAGCAGATATTTGATGTGGGAACAGTAGTAATGTGATAGCGGCGTTAAATCGCTATAAACCCAAGTACATTGTGGCGATTCGTTCTAACCATGGTGTGTGTTTAGGAGCAGGGGAAAAAGTTCGTCAAAATATATGGCTAGCTTATGAACAAAAACTATCTCGTCTTTGCTCAGAGAGCAGATATATCCGCGAAATTATTTTTGGTAAGAGACGAGTAGTTCGTTACTACCAAATTACGTCTTGTGTGAATTAAATAGGAGATAACATCTTAGAAAAGCTATTAGCTTTGATCTAATTAGCGACAAGAGAAACCGAGAAACCAACTCAGTTGATTCTTAAAGCTAATAGCCAAGAGCCAAGAGCTTAAGGAGTTAAATCTAAACGAAGCTAATCCACACCAGGCGTAAATTAGCATAAAGGCAATCTCCGACCCTAGCGGAGAAGATAGTTGGTATATTATGACCAAACTCGAAGGAAACAACTGCAAGGAAAAATTTATGCCAATAAATTCATTCGACGTCTTAGATATCCCAAACCCCAAAAAAAAGCAGAAGTCAATAAGCCAATAACTGGACTAAATGTAAACGGGACTTCCTGTGTAATTGGATCGTTCAATGTGATATTGTTACTAGGATCGCGAAATTCAAACATATACAAAGCATTTCCACTACCAGTTGTCTTTCCTAGAGAGAATGAATGGGAAGATGATTCCTGAGATAAGACTTGAACTGCGTTTTTAGGCTCATTAAAAGTTGATTTGCTGCCAGGAGAAGGATCGTAAACATTGGTTGTACTATCAATTGTGTAATTCAATCTAGTACTTCCATCAAGGCTAAAACTCTGGGCTATTGAGGAATTAAATGATATCTCTTGTCGATAATCTAAGTCATAAGTTGTGTAGAGAATTTCTAAATCTTTAGGAGTAGTCGAAGTTCCCCCAGGTAAAGCCTCATACCACTTAAAAGTAAATTCACCATTGCCACCAGATTGGTCTAACGTTAAGAGAATTGATGCTGTACCAGAATCAGTTAAACCTTGGCTATTACTGGTTTGGGCAATCATTACTTTATTATCTGCTACCCCATTATCAGCTGAGTAGACAATTTCTAATTGTGCAAACTCGTTTGTCTCTCCTGTTTGTCTCACTCGAAAACGAGCCGCATCACCAACTGATACAGATGCCGGAAAGTTATTAGAACTGCCACTGCCAGGAATAGCAGAAGTAGTACCAACAATTTCGTCAATAGGATCGCCGAAAATTTCTAGAGAAACAGCTTCTACTATTGTTGTTGGAGTTAATACTAAAAGTAATGATGGTAATCCAAATTTTAGTATATTCTTAAACATTTACGATCACCAATTGAAAATATGTAAAAATTAGATAATGATAAAATTAACCTTAAATTCTATCTTGGCCATCCGTAATATCATCATCGATAAGTATCAGATTTTATTACAACCGTTAATTAATAAGGATTTCAAAGACCAGCAATTTTTCATCAAGAAATTGAGATAATCTTGCCAAATTTCATAACAACAGTTATAAATAGGAAAAGAATAAAAAAAATAAACGCTTAAATAAAAAACAAAATAGATATGTAAAAATACTGAGCAACTTTTTAGGTATAAACCGCATTCACATTGAGAACTGGAGTTTTGAAATAAAAGTATAGATACCGCAAACTCTTTTCCATTTCTTGGTGCGTGTCTCTTGGTGGGCGTGCTTTCTCTTGGTGCGCGACGCGAAGCTAGTCCTAAAGGATACCAGCGCATATGCTAAAGCATACCGCTCCGCATATCCTTTAGGGCGTTCCCTAGGTCGGGTTCCCCGACCGGGGTCGCATCGCTTTAAACTTTCCCCTTTTTTCCAGACAATTATAAAAACTACAGGTTTCAAACTAGACGCAGTTTAGTTATCGTAGCCCATAAAAATCAAGACAACTAAATAATCTGTTCCGTTATGAATTTTGGAGTTGGGCTTTTGATGGTCATATAGCTAAGATCTCAGTCCCTCCACCGTAGCCCTCTAAAGAAACTTTTTATTAAACGATTAGGAGGTCGAATTGCAGAGAAGGTGTGACCGAAATCGGAAACGTTCAAAACGGCGAGCAATTTATTGTCCAATTCATCAATGTTACTTAAATAGTGTGAGTCCTAAATATTCATTGTTTACAGACTGCGCTCAGCAGTTGCGGCAACGGGGTATGGGGCGGAAGTCTGCTTTGATGCTTATCGCAGAGCGTGGGACTATTTCCCTTGAGGGTGAATGGTTAGAAGCTTTTTGGTGTGATTGTTGTCAAGCAACCCAATGGTATCACGTTAAGAAAAATGGCGATCGCAGCTATGAGCTAGAATTAGTACCTCCAGGACTATGGCAACAGGCTCAAGGAGTTCATACCCATAGTAACCCTTCTGTTGGGGAGTATACCCTTAGGCAGTCTCGCATGGTGAAAATTAGAGACAGTATCAATTAGAGAATAATTGAATAGTTAAAGGCTTTAGATTGGGCTCGCTCTAAAAAAAACAATGGTATCGCCTCAAGGAAACTGGCGATCACAGCTATGAGTTTGAATTAACACTTCTAGGGTTATGGCGCAGGTTCAAGAAGTAATTAATCCTCATAGCAACCCTTCTGTAAGGGAATTTACTATTCGACAGTTTTGCGATCGCAATTGCCGCCATCAAGAATACACTTATTGATCAATAAATTCATCACTAGCAAAATTAATCGAAGCATGGAGCGATCATCAGAAGCTGATTGGGTCGTTTACTCGTCAGAAAGTCGAAGTAAAAATCCCATTCATCAGGCTAAAATTATGTGGCGAGACTTGCTCGCCTCCAGAGAATTAGCTTGGCGATTATTAGTTAGGGATATTAACGCTCAATATCGTCAATCGGCTTTAGGGTTTTTCTGGGCTGTAGCTCCAGCTATAATAACAGCTTTTGGTTTTACCTTTGCCAAAAATAGTGGCATTATTAACATCGGGGATACAGACTTGCCTTATCCTGCTTATGTGATGTTTAGCACTACTTTATGGCAGACTTTTATCGAATCTCTGAATGCTCCTGTTGGAGCGGTAAGTGAGGCGAGATCTATGTTGGCTAGGATCAACTTCCCCCGCGAAGCTATTATTTTAAGCAAATTAGGTCAAGTAGGTTTTAATTTTGGCATCAAATTAATTCTGATTATTGGTTTGTTTATCTGGTTCAAAATGCCAGTTACCTGGAATATAGTTATCGCGCCTATAGGATTGATTCACCTGGTTATGCTAGGAACAGCGCTCGGACTTTTTTTGGCTCCCATAGCCAACCTCTATAATGATATTTCACGCTTTTTAGGCATTGCCACAGGAATGTGGCTCTTTCTGACCCCTGTAGTTTATCCCATTCCTACAGATGGAATAATAGCCAAGGTAGTTAGATTAAATCCTGTAACTCCTTTGCTAGTAACTACTAGAGAATTAGCTACTACCGGAGTTGTCTCTAATCCACAAGGTTTTTGGCTAGTTAGTATAGTTGTAATTGTGGCTTTGATTTTAGCCTGGATTTTTTATCGTCAAGCTATGCCTTATGTAGTAGAGAGGATCAGTTCCTAATGACTATTAGTATTTCAGAACGACAAGAAGTTCAACAAGCAACAGACCAAGAAGTAATTCTTTCTGTGGAAGGGGTCTCTAAAAAGTTTTGCCGTAGTCTTAAGCATTCTCTTTTTTATGGACTGCAAGATATTGCTACTGACTTAGTAGGTCATAGAAAAGGCGATCACCAATTACGGGATCAAGAGTTTTGGGCTTTAGATAATGTCAGTTTTCAACTAAGACGAGGAGAGGCTCTCGGCTTAGTCGGTAAAAATGGTAGCGGTAAATCTACTTTACTGCGGATTATTGCTGGTTTAATCAAACCTGATCGCGGTATCGTTAGGGTCAAAGGTAGAGTCGCACCATTAATTGCTCTAGGTGCAGGTTTTAATCCCATCTTGACAGGAAGAGAAAATATCTATGCCAATATGGCGATTTTAGGATTGTCTAAGAAAGAAATCGACGAACGTTTTGATGATGTAGTTGAGTTTGCGGAAATTGGTAATGCGATTGATTCGCCAGTACAGACTTATAGTTCTGGAATGGCAGCCAGATTGGGTTTTGCCAGTGCAATTTATACCGAACCAGATATTTTATTAATTGATGAAGTATTAGCTGTAGGGGATGTTAAATTTAGAGCAAAGTGTCGACGTAGGCTTTATGAATTACGTCAGAAGCGAACATCTTTTATCTTGGTTAGCCACCAACCTCAGGCAATCTTAAGTGTATGTACATCGGCAATTTACCTCTCAAAAGGTAAATTAATAGCATCTGGCGACACACATTCAGTTATGAATCAATATGAAGCAGATTTATTTTGGAATGGAACGAAGAAAACTATTGGCGCAATGTTTCTGCCAGAAAAAAGTGCTCGCGAAAGTACAGGAGTAGATATCATGTCTCTCTTTTTCAGAGATAATCGGGGAAATATTATTGAATCACCAGTAACTGGTGAAAAAAACATTTTTTGTGTGGAATATAAATCTTCTCAAAGAGTTGATAATGCGGGCATTAATTTTGCCATAAAAGAATTAGCGAAGGAAGGCGAAACCATACTACATATAAGTAGTTTCAAGGATAAAAAGCCATTAAAGATATTGCCAGGTAAAAATGAGATGCAGATTACTATGCCTTATTTTGGATTAAGACCTGGTTTATACAATATGACAATTAATATCAGAAAAGATTCGCTTTATATGTTCGATACGGTTGACTCTTTTCGCTTTTCAGTAGAAGGGAAACAACCGATGTCTAACTGTTTATTTTATCAAGCACGAATATGGGGGAATTGCGCTCAAGAAAAATAAAATTACAATACCTTTAAATAACTATTTTTGGAATAACGTATATCATTCCTTTTCATAAATTAAATCTGAACTATAGAAAAAATGATGAAAATTTTAATTACAAATACTGTGTCATTAAATGGTGGGGACTTTGCCATACTCGAAGGTATATTAAGACTTCTTCGAATGAATTTTGGTCAGGACACAGAATTCATCATATATGATAATCAACCCGAGATTGCTAGGAAATATTATCCAGATTTAAAATTTCGTAAATTGATTTACAAAAATTACTGGCAAAAAAAAAGTCTTTAGAAATAAAGGCTACCTTACGTCTAAAATACCTAAAATGGCTTATAGAAAACATCAATAACATCGTAGATAAAATCATTAAGCTGAGAATTTACGCTGGAGCATGGCTCTGTAGTAAAGGGTTTTATTTAATGGCAAAGTCGGTTTTAAATGAATCAGAACTACAGCAGAGCCTTACTGATTATAGTTCTGCCGATTTAATTGTGAGTACAGGAGGAACTTATTTGGTCGAAAACTATAATCTTGACTCCAGGATATTTGATTACGAAATGTGTCTTTTTCTCAATAAACCATTGATATTTTTTACCCAGTCATTAGGTCCTTTTTCAGTCCCCAAAAATCGCCATTCTTTAAGGAAAGTTTTTGAAGAGTCTCTTCTAATTCTTTTGCGCGATCAAAAATCTCAGAGTCATATATTAGAGCTAGGAGTTGAGAATGTCAGAACTCATATTACTGCAGATGCAGCTTTTGCTCTCGTAAATACAAAGGCTGTGGAAGAGGCACAGAAAATTACTAATCTTCCACAGTCGCCGAAAGTTGCTATTTCTGTTAGAGATTGGAAGTACTTTAAAAATATAGATCCTGTCTTGGGAAGAGAAAGATATTTTCAGGCTTTACGAGGTTTAACTATGCATTTAGTTGAAAAGTATAACGCCCAAGTCACCTACATCTCAACTTGTCAGGGAATAGAAGAATATTGGACTGATGATTCAAAGATTGCATTAGATATTACTAATGAATTACCTGATAATGTTGCTGATTCAGTGGATGTAAATCGACACTTTCACTCTCCAAAAGTTTTGAAAGAGACTCTAAAAGCATATGACTTAGTAATTGCTACGAGAATGCACATGGCAATATTGGCTCTTAGTGTTGGTATTCCAGTATTTCCAATAGCCTATGAATTTAAAACTAAAGAGCTGTTCAACAATCTAGGTCAGGGATATTGGACTGTAGATATCGAAGAAATTGAGTCAAAAATACTTATTGATTCCGTTGACTTATTTATAAATTCAATTGCTGAAGTTTGTCCAACAATCTTTTCTGCTGTTCAACGAGAGCGAGAAAGAGCATGGGAATCAAGTGTTTTGCTAAAGGAAACTTTTGAGGATTGGCAAAATAATAAGGCTCCAATAAACATATTTCGTTCATGGGGTTCTCAAAATCATTCAAAATTGCCAAGTAGTGTAAAAAACCTAGAAAATTTAAGATAGCAATGCAAGATTTATTCACCTCTACTAAAGTATTCCTCAGATTGCTAAATCGAGCAGAGAAAAAGCTTCAAAATTCGTATTTAGTTAGAAAGTCTCGTATTCAACCTACACCCATTATTATTATTGGCAATCAAAAGACTGGCACTTCGGCAATTGCTGCGCTTTTAGCTGAAGCAACAGGTAGCTCGGTTACAATAGACTTTTTTCACCGCGTAAAAAAAAAATTTTTTAGAGAGGAACTTTTCGGGCAAACCATTTTACTTCGGGACTTTATCCAGAATAACAAGTCTTACTTTACAACTGACATTATAAAGGAACCTAGTCTTACGTTCCTATTTGAACAATTGATTATGTGCTTCCCTAAATCTAGTTTTGTTTTTGTCAACCGAGATCCGCGAGATAATATACGCAGTATTCTTAATCGGCTTAAAATCCCTGGCAATCTAACTACATTAGATGATTTTTATACTAACAACTGGTCAGAGAATATGCATGGCTGGAAGGCAATGCTGGAAGGTAAATTACCTACTGTTCAAGGGACAAACTATGTCGAAAGAATAGCCAAACGCTGGTGTATCGCTGCAGATACTTATCTAAGTCATAAAGATAATATGGTGTACATTAGTTATGAAAATTTTATTAAAGATAAAGTTGGCTCTATTAGATGGCTAGCAAGGCAAGTTCAACTAGAGCCCAGATATAGTATTGCAGATAAAATTAATGTGCCTTATCAACCTCCTGGTAACCATAATGTTAGCTGGATAGAATTTTTCGGCTCGAATAATCTCAAGCTTATTGAGACTACCTGTCACGAACAGATGAGACACTTTGGCTACAAATTATCAGATAAGTTACAAAATCAGTCTGAGTCTCATCAAAAAAACATTACCCAATAATCGAGAATAGCAAAACTCTTTCTCTAACACTCAAACAGTATTTACAATGTTAGCCTACAATAAATTATTAAATCAACCAGCGATCGCAATTATTCGTAACAACAAATATGCATATTCAGAGACCTTTATTCGTTCTCACATTGAAAGATTGCCCGCGCGAGTAGAAGCAATCCACTATGGTAATTGGTCTTTTCCTTTTTATCAACAAAATGATCGACCTTTAATAGAATTAGGCTTCGGTTCAAGGTTACTAAGATTAACGCAACGAAAAATTTTAGGGAGATCGCCAGCTTTCTTTCAAGCTCGATCTCTGATTAATTTTCTACGAAATCAAAAAGTTCAGGTGGTATTGGCTGAGTATGGTCAAACAGGAGTTTGTATTATGAATGTTTGTAAAGAAGCTGATATTCCTTTTGTAGTTAATTTTCATGGTTTTGATGCTTATCACCAATCGATCCTAGATAAGTTTAGTCAAGCTTACCAACTCATGTTCGATAAGGCTAGTGCAATCATTGCCGTATCTCATGATATGGAACAACAATTACTAAATTTGGGAGCATCGAAAAATAAAATAGTTTACAATCCCTGTGGCGTAGATATATCTTTGTTTACTCCTGGGAATATCGCTTCTTCTGCTCCACTGTTTGTTGCAGTAGGACGTTTTGTGGACAAAAAAGCTCCTTATCTAACGTTGTTAGCTTTTCAAAAAGTTGTTAAGGTTTTCTCCGCAGCCAAATTAATTATGGTTGGTGAAGGCTATTTGTTAGAATCTTGCAAACAATTAGCTAAAGCCATAGGAATAGCTGATAATGTACAATTCACTGGTTCTTTGACTCATTCAGAAGTCGTGGAACTTTTGAGAAATGCTAGAGCTTTCCTGCAACATTCAATTCAGACTTCTTACGGAGACTCAGAAGGAACCCCAGTCGCAGTATTAGAAGCAGGTGCGGCAGGATTGCCAGTGATCTCAACCAAGCACGCAGGTATTGCTGATGTGGTAATTCCCAACCAGACAGGGTTACTAGTAGAAGAAGGAGATATTGATGGGATGGCTGAAGCCTTAATTACACTAGCTAAAGATGTCGATCTTGCAAGTAAATTAGGAAAAGCCGCGAGAGAAAGAATCAGCGAGTATTTTTCGATGGAAAGAAGTATTACTAATCTCTGGAATGTTCTAGAGACAACGATTCAAAAACATCAAGATTCTGAAGTAAAAGCATCATGATTTTTACTAAACTGGACTTTTTACTGTTGCCAAACAATTATTTGACGAATATTCTAATATTGATGGTGTCGATTGCTTCTCTTAAAAAGCTTTTGGCATTCTGTGAAACTTACATTAATAGAATTATTCTATCAATTAAAATGCTTACTTAGTAATCTTTTTGACAATAAATTAGCTTATAAGCACGTGATTGAGGTATGTAATTAAAGGTACTTGAGAGGAGGTTAGATTTTGATGAGCAAAGTATCTCATGTAAAAGCATTTATACAAGATATAGGGTTTTACTTAGGCATAGATATTAGAAGCATTGTTGCTCCACAGAACCGATGGAAGGCTATTGGACTACCCCATCATATACCTGAAGCAACCATATTATGCTCTTACCCTAGGTCTGGTAATACCTGGACTAGGAAATTACTAACTTATTTAGCAACAAAGGGTCAAGTAGAACCAGATATCAACAATATTGATCTTTATGTACCCGATCTTATTGATAAAAATATAGATTCATTTTTGGCAGCAGGAAAATACTCCAAGTTTTTTAAGCTTCATACTCCTAGATATTTTTATATGCCAAGGGTTATATACAATCTTAGGGATCCGCGTGATGCTGAGGCTTCTGCATATCTCTATTGGAAGCATATTAGTGGGCAGAAAATATCATTAGATGAATATTTATTTCGCCGATCAACACACCCCTTTGGCTTTTGGCACGAACATGTCTCGGCAGCGCATGAATTTTCTAAAATTCATCCAAAACAAATACTATTCGTTAAGTATGAGGACTTGCATGCAAATCCTGTTCAAGAACTGCAAAAAATTGCCCAGTTTTCGGGACTAGATATAAGAAATGACTCTTTGTATCAAAAAGCTATCAATAGTTGCTTGTTAGATAAACAGAAATCGATTAGTCAGCTATCAGAAGATCCAAGAAAGAGATATACCGTCAGAAATGGTGAAACAAACACTTATCGTGATGTATTTTCTGACTTAGCTTTAGATCGATATATTGATTTTTGTGGAGATGTCCCTCGAAAAGTTGGATATTACTTATCTAATGTTACTTAGTTTACTGATTTTCGGACAATTCTAATAATTCATTATCATGTATGAGCCTATTGTAAGTATTATTGTCCCAGCTTATAAAGCTGACGACTATATTCAGGAAGCACTTTCATCAATAAAAAATCAGTCATACACTAATTGGGATCTAATCATTGTCGAAGATGGCTCTGAAGGGAAAACCAAGGCTATTGTCGATAAGTTTAAGTGCGAAGTTCCAAATAATGAAGTCCTCTATATTTGGTCAGAACACCAAGGAGTGGCTGCAGCGAGAAATAGAGCGATTAATCTTGCTAAAGGAAAATACATAGCCTTTATGGATGCAGATGATATCTGGTTAAAAGATCATTTGCTCTTTGCTATAAAATCACTAGATTCAGATGATTGTGATTTGGTGTATTCAAACGCCTCTGCATTCGATAATCTAACTAATGAATCTCTATTTGAAAAGGGTCCATCAAGAAGACAATTACTTCATTTTCCCGACTCTTTTTTTTCAGCCAAAGGCAGCTACATCGCAATTCAAACTGTCGTAATGAGAAGAAATATAACTCAGCATGTAGACTTTGACATTTCACTGATTCGTGCCTCAGACTATGACTTTTTTGTAAGAGCAATTAATGCTGGGTATCGGTTTAAATATCTTGAATCCGTAACATGTCTATTAAGACGAGGGCATAATTCTTTGGTAAAGGATCAATTAAGCATGTATTTTTATGATGCTTTTGTTCACATTAAAAATAGGAAATGTGATACTTACAAACTCAATACTCGAAATTGGGCAATTAAGAACTATTCAAATAAAGCAGCAGATAAGGCTTTAGAAAGCGGATACTTTGGAAAGTATTTCTATTTTACCTTTTGGGCTTTGAGAGTGTCATTTATTTCTAATACAAAGCGTTTTTTGCAGCGTACTCTAGAGATATTAACTTAATTCCTTAGCAAATATTACTTTTAGTCTATTATTCTGTCATAAGCTTTACAGAAGAATCATTTTGATAATCGACGATAGTTAGCAAAACAACTGCTGTCATATGAAAATCTTGATTATTAATTCAGCCGATACAAAAGGAGGTGCATCTAAAGTAGGCTATATGCTAGCTAAAGGGTTACATGAGCGAGAACACTATGTTCTTTATCTTGTGGGGAAGCAATTTGCTAGCGATATCTTTATCGAAGAGATTTCATTTATTAATCCAGGTAATGCAAGAAAATTCTCACAAAAAGTTATTCATCGTTTAGGCATAAATCAGTTGGGTCTTCTAAATCAGTTTCCTTTTAAGTTAGGTAAATCATTTATCCAATCATTTGACCTGATTCATATTCATGACTTACCCAGCTTTAACCTGTTAGGGTTTCCCTGGCTGACTCGACTCAGACCAACTGTTTGGACACTGCATACCTTAGCCCCATTTACTGGTAACTGTCTATACCCTTACAGCTGCGATAAATGGAAACGTAACTGTGGTCAGTGTCCGCAGTTTGGAAAATTTCCGTTGACTTGGTTACATCGAGATGCATCAGGATTGAACCTACGAGCCAAGCGGTTCATATATGGTCTCAGTTGTCTGCACATAGTGGGAGTTTCTGAATGGGTAAGTTATCAAGCTAAGCAGAGTATCCTCGGCAGATTTCCTATTCATACTATTCTTAATCCAGTTGATACCGAGATATATCACCCCCTTAGTCAAAAAGCTGAATTACGTCGCAAGTTTGGTATTCCTGAAGAGGCAAACGTTATTCTCTTCTCAGTATCAGGCAAAGTTGAAGACACTCGAAAAGGGCTCGACATCATATTGGATGCTTTGCCTAAGCTAAAAACAACTAACATTTATCTGATTCCTTTAGGAATTGCTGCTGCGGGCTCAGAAGTAGCTACAAAACTTACAGCCTATTCTCATAGGCCATTTGAACATATTGCTAATCCTCATAAACTCAACCAATTACTTAATGCGGCTGATTTATTATGGCACCCGAGTCGAGCTGACACTTCTTCGCTCATGAGTCTTGAAGCCTGTGCTGCTGGTATAGCTGTTATAGCAGCAGATGTAGGTGGCGTTAGGGAAATTGTCAAACATGGTGAAACAGGATATCTGATCCCAGCTAATGATCCGGAGGCACTTGCAGAGAAAACAGACTTATTTTTTTCACTGCCCCAGGAGCAAAGAAGAAAGATGGGAAAGCAAGCTCGACAGCGAGTTGAGGTGCAGTTTAGCCTGAAGCAGTTTCTAGATAATCATGAATCTTTTTATGAAGAAATCCTAAAAACTGGATGTCGTGTTGTCCCCGTAAAAAACTAATTTATACCTCATTTTACTCTTGTCTACTTATGAGTGAACTCCCCGTTATTTCTATCGTCACTCCGTGCTTTAATGCAGAATCTTTTTTGGAGAATGCGATTGAATCTATCCTCTCACAAGAATATCCACGACTTGAGTATTACATCATTGATGGAGGTTCAACAGATCGGAGTGTTGATATTATAAAAAAATATTTTAGAGATCAGATATATGCCGTTTTAGCCAAGATAGTTAACACACTGCCCTGTCTACCTAGAGAAAACGCTACTCTCCATCCTGATTTCAAGTTTCAGTTTTCCAGAAGTCAAAAATTGAAGTGGCGTGTTCGAAATGTTAAACAGCGAGTAGAAGACCTGCTGGAGATGAAATATGCTTAAGAGCCGTCAGTCTGTAGATATAGCTGCCGAGAAAACCCTCGAATTTTCGCGGCTAAATACTGATGCAATTCTACCAGATTCAGCCTACCTTGACACTATTCCTATTCAGCTAAATAGTGATCGAGAGGTTTGGCACGCCTTTCTGAGTTCTCATTCTGAATTGACGAATTGGACATCGAAGGTGAGTGGTCGTACAGTTGTCATCGATCTGGATGAAACGCTACTCATTAATAGCCAAATTTGCCCTGAGCTTTGGCAGGTAGGACGAGGATATCAAGACTGGACAATCTATTCTGCCTATAAATATGCCTTTATGGGGAAGACGTGGCAAGGTCATCTTCGTAAGGCATTGGGTAAACCGCACT
Source organism: Xenococcus sp. MO_188.B8 (assembly GCA_030065615.1). Taxonomy (GTDB): domain Bacteria; phylum Cyanobacteriota; class Cyanobacteriia; order Cyanobacteriales; family Xenococcaceae; genus Xenococcus. The sequence continues at coordinate 21,463 of JASJDR010000066.1, forward strand.
ATGACACTACAGATGTGCAGAAATATCCTTTCCTCAAAAATCCCCGCCATATTGTTATGTTTCGACCGGGTATGTTATCTGGTCTAGATTGGCTCAAGACTCAAGGAGTACAGTTAATCCTAGTTACTGCCAGTGCCCAGCAGAGGGTTGATTATCTCCTAAAGCGTTTTCCGTTAATGGCTGAAGTATTTGATGGACATATTATTACCGCAAACGATATGGCAAGTTACTATCTGACAACTGCTCAACAGTACCAGGTAAGAAAAGATCAAGCTTCATCCCAGATTCACCGTCAACGACCCTTTTCATTAGCGGCTAAAACTCCTGCATTGGTTAGCTCAATTCTCGATATTGGCGACTACGATTTAATCGTCGATGATTCTACCATGACCGCTGAGCTATTTAGTATGACAGAACTGCGTCACAGACTCCTCTGGGTGCGTTCGGATTTGCCTGTAGGAGGATATGGTTTACAAATAATTGCGGAAATTGTTGCCCGACTCACCCAGAGACTTTACTCACAGCCTCTGAAAGATCATCAAATATTGCAGCTACAGCCCGATTTAAGGTACGACCAGTTTACTAAGGCGAGGCACCCTCCGGTTCGTTTAGAAGATCCCTATTATTGGCCGTTGTGTCATTTCTCTGACCAACTGTCGATCTAAATTTTAACCAGTGAAAATCATGAACAAGCATACTGTACCAAAAGATGCGGTTGCGATCATCGTCATGAATCGCGATCGCCCAGATATTACAGACAGGGTAGTTGAGCAGGTTCAAAAAATGGGAGAAGGTTTAGATGTATCTCTATTTGTCGTCGAGGCTGGTAGTCATCCTGATAAGCGATCGCAATATATGACCCACTATTTTCGCGATCGCAACTACAAAGGTCGATACTATGCATTTAACCAAGGTTTAAAGTTTGCCCATCAGGAAACATCAGAATACGATTACTATTGGTTTGTAGTAAATGACATTATTTTTCCTAAAGGGGAAGATACCCTGAGACTTCTCTGGGAAGCAATGCAAGATGCTCCCCAAATGGCATGTATAGCTCCTGGAGAACCAGAAGCCAAAGATTATCGAGGTTGTTATCCAAAGCCAAATAGTAAATGGCATAAAGCTTCTACTTTACACGGTTTAGCGATGCTAATGCGAGGAAAAGCTTATAGAGAAGTAGGATATTGTAGCCCTAAGTTTCATTATTCTCAAGGTGCCAGTACAGAGTTAGCCTATCAACTATATAAAGCAGGTTGGTTTCTAGCTTACTCAGATAGAGCTCATGTTTATCATGACCAAAGCGGTAGCACTTATGGCGTAGTTACCAAAATTTCACGTCATGAATATCATCTTAGAGCGAGAAATTTTGCCTCAAAATATTTTCGTAAAAAATATGGTGCTCAATGGGATCGGATATTTACCTCTGTATTGCCTCCCGACATTGAAGAAAATACTTTTCCTTGGCAGAAGGAAGTATGGGAAAACAAAATGAAGCGAAATTGGAAGGAGTTTTATCCTTGGTTTTGGCAATTTGGTAGTCAAATTAAAAATATATTACGAGCAACGAAATTAATTAAAAATTAAAGTTTTTTGCTCCCCCTCTACAAACCTCACTATTTAAGAATCCTTAAAATCAATTATGTCTCTAGGAGCATTGGCGCTTAAAGTTCGTCAAAAATATGAGCACGGCTTTCAAGTTGCCTATTATCGTGACACTGTGCGCCCCTCCATCCTCACAACCCAACCGATCGCTCACACTAATGATCGTACTTGTGAAATTCATGTCTTGACCTGTGCCAAGGACTGGTTGAATTTAGTTTGGACACTTAAAACCTTTTATTACTATTCAAACCGTCGTTACGCTCTTTGTATCCACGATGATGGCACCTTAACAGATAGCGATCTCGCTATCATAAAACATCATTTCCCCAATGCCCGACTCATCGAGCGTTCCACTGCCGATGAAAATATTTTCTCCCATTTAGATTCTCATCCTCGTTGCCTAGAGTTTCGTAAAACCAATCATCTCTCTCCCAAGCTTTTTGATTTTCCAGCTTATCTAGAGAGCGATCGCATGTTGTTGCTAGATAGTGATATTCTCTTCTTTGCCGAACCAACAGCACTACTCCAGCGTATTGAAGATCCCAACTATCGATTAAATACAGTTAATGGAGATGTTGTCAGTGCCTATACCGTCAATCCAGCGATCATTCAGGAGACGTGCGGGTTTGAAGTAATTGATCGATTTAACTCTGGTTTAGGACTGATTCACAAAGCTTCGCTTAACTTAGATTGGATTGAAGAATTTTTAGCCATGCCCGATATCATCGGTCACTTCTGGCGCATTGAGCAAACTCTATATGCGCTGTGTAGTTCTCGTTTTGGCGTTGAGTTATTGCCACCAGAGTATGATGTGCATCTTGAAGAGGGAACCAATGGATTTCCCAGTCGTCACTATGTCGGGAAAATTAGACATTTGATGTATGGCGAGGGAATTCGCTATCTAACAAAAAATTGCTTCCTCAAACAATTAAGGGCTTAAGCACCCATTATCTACTTCCTCACCATGCAAGTTCTTATGATGCCAGATTATCGCATTGATAATCCCTACCAGACCCTTTTAACTAAAGCATTGCGGCAAGAAGAAGTGAATGTTAGCTTCCCTTCAGGATATCGCCGTGTGTTCCCTATTTATAGAGCTATTCAAACAAATTCTGCATCGATTTCAGTTTTACACTTGCATTGGCTCGATCCTTATCTCAAGGGAGACAACACTCTTGTGAAATTAGTCTATTGTGTCAAATTGTTAATAGATATCCTATTAACCCGGTGGGCAGGGATAAAAATTGTCTGGACAGTTCACAATATTGTTGCCCATAACTCTAAATTTCCTCGTTTGGAACTGTGGACACAGCGAATGTTAGCCAAGTTAATTGATCGCGCGATCGTGCATCATAGTGCTGGGGTAGATGAGATTACTCAAAGGTACAAGCTTCCCTCCTCTAAGATAGAAGTTATTCCCCACGGGCACTATCGCGATGTTTATGAGAGTGCGATCGATCCTTTAGAAGCTCGGCAGCAACTGGGATTGCCCGAATCTGGGAAAATCTATTTGAATCTAGGCATGTTGAAGCCTTATAAAGGAATTGAACGGCTATTACAACTTTGGCAAGATAATCAAGCCATTTTAGATGGCAATACCTTACTGATTGCTGGCAAAGCTCTAGACAATCGCTATGGGCAAATCCTTGCACAGCAGGCTTCTGAAACAAAAAACATTATCCTCCACAATAAATTTATAGAAAATGACCGAATTCATTTGTATTTCAGCGCAGCTGATATTGTAGTGCTGCCTTTTGAACAGATTCTTACATCCGGTAGTCTGATCCTCGCCATGTCCTATGGCAAACCTGTAATTGCACCCCGATTGGGTAGCATTCCCGAAACGATAGGTGCAGCAGATTGGTTACTTTATAACCCTAACGAAGAACGAGGTTTATTACATGCGATTAAAGACAGCACCCAAGTTGATTTAGATGCGCTGGGGCAATTAGTTAGTCAGATGTGCGATCGCTGGGATTGGAACGCGATCGCCCAGAAAACTTTGCAAGTTTATCAAAATGCCTGAGCCTCGTTACCACAACGAATCGTACGAGAACGTCAACGGGCAGAACGACTGGCTAGCGTTTACGAGAATTAGGCATCGATCCAGACCAAATATCAAGGAAAATCCTACAAAATTGACTCTCAACCTTGCTTTGAGGTTTTTTTCGTGTTTTATTGAGTGCGATCGCCTCCCTATAATTTAGTCCACCCTATCCAAAATTACTTACACCAAGACCATGCTGCCGAAAGTCATTATCTTAATTCCCTGTAGGTTTTTATGTATTAAGCTAACTATTTAGTTAAAAAGAGAGCCGACTTAAATGGATTGGAAAACACCGTGTCAAGAAAACTCAACATATATGTCAGTTATACCTAATCATCAAATGCCGCATGTAAAGACAGGGCTGTCAGTAATTGTTTGTACTTTTAATAATTGTGATCTATTGAGAGACTGTTTAAATTGCTTTAAGGAACAAGATTTTAGTTTTGATCACTATTTTGAGTTGTTAGTCATCGATAACAATTCAACTGACAAAACAAAAGATGTTGTAGATAGCTTTATAGAGGACAGGTGCATTCCTAACTTAAGATATATTTTTGAAGCTCAACCTGGTTTAACTAATGCACGTTTAGCTGGCATAAAAAACTCAGCTTGTGATTGGATCGCATTTATTGATGACGATGTACGAGTTCAGGGGACTTGGTTACACGCAGCACTTGCCTTTATTCAAGGTCATCCTAAGGCTGGTGTTATTAGCGGTAGAATTCAGATCCAATATCAAGAAACTCCATCAGTAGCCGCACTTAAATGTGAAGCTGCTTTATGTAAGATTGATAATGGGACACAAGAATTTAAATTACAATCTAGAGGACCTGCTATTCGTATGGCTGGTGCTGCAATCATTCTACAAAAGAAAGCACTAATAGAAACAGGTTGGCTTAAGAAGCGTTTCTTGATCGATCGCACAGGCAAAAGCCTAAGCTCTGGAGGAGATACAGAGATCATCTTAAGAATTAAGAATAAAGGATGGGAAATTTGGTATACCCCTTCTCTCAATGCAACACATCTGATTCCACCTACACGAACGACAATTAATTACTTGTGTCGATTACACCGAGGAATAGCCCGCACTAGTGCCCAATTAAGGCTGATCGGAATGGAAGGAAAAGTTCCCCTTATTTTGCAATTGAAGAATTTATTAGCTGATATAACTTTTACAACTAGACGGATCGGTGCGTGGATATTCCACGATTTATTGAGGCATCGACGTTTGGGTGATAAAAGACTAGTTCAAATCTTTGAAGGTATTGGCAGAGTGGAGAGCTGTATTGAATTACTTCTGAATCCCCTTAAGATTGAAAATTTATCATAATAGCAAGGACATGAACTTATGCTTGTCAAGAGAGTTTCTAACTTCATTGAAAATTCATCCGCTGTAGGAGTACAAAATGCATTAACTCTGGTCTGGAATTTCTCGTTTCTTAAGAAGAAGAAATGCCCAATTATTTTTCCAGGTTGTTCTAACCCACTATATTTACGTGAGTCAACTTCAGACATTGTTTTACTCAAACAATTTATCCCTCTCTTCTATAATTGGAAGCCCAAGAGACAGAACATTGAAGTTGTTATTGATGCAGGGGCTAATATCGGGTTATTTACAGCAATGATGGCAAGTCGTTATCCACAGGCGCGCATTATCGCAATTGAACCCGATCGAGAGAACTTTGAAATTCTCTGCGAGAATTGTAAACCATATAAAAATGTTGAATTAGTTAAGGCAGCTCTTTGGTATAAGAGGGAGCCGTTAATGATCTCAAATCCGAATGCAACACACTGGGAAAGACAAGTTGAAAGTAAAACAAATGGTATAGGAAAAACTATTGATGCAGTAACAGTATCAAGTATTTTGGAAAATTTTGAAGTGAAGAAAGTTGATGTTTTTAAAGTTGATATAGAAGGTGCAGAAGGCGCAATTTTTAAGTACGGTGATTTATCATGGATATCAGCAGTGAAAGAATTACTTATTGAATTACATGAAGTGCCAGAAATAGATATTAAGCGAACATTCTTGGAAATTTTGAATACCTTTCCCCACACTAAAGAGGAGCTAGGGGAATATACATGGTTGTCTTTTTTGTAAGACTTTTGTTCTTAAATTAATGAATCAAACTGTTAGCATTCTTATTCCCTGCTATAATGCTGAGCGCTGGATCGCTCAAGCAATTCAAAGCGCACTCGATCAGACCTATCCCAATAAAGAAGTGATTGTGATGAATGATGGTTCTAGCGACCGCAGTCTGGAAATTATCAAAAGTTTTAGCAATCAAATTTGTTGGGAGTCTCAACCTAACCTAGGTGGCAATGCAACAAGAAATCGGTTACTTGAACTTAGTACTGGCGAATGGTTGCAATATTTAGATGCTGATGATTATTTGTTGCCTGAAAAAATAGAGAAACAAATTAATCTCTTATCCCAGAACCCGAAAACTGATGTGATCTGTAGCCCTGCGATCGCTGAATATCATGATGAAGAGAAGATTTGGACAGAGCCTAGCCCACAATTGCATCCTCGCGATCCCTGGATTCTTTTAGCAAGGTGGCGATTACCTCAAACAGGCGGTTCTCTTTGGCGTAAACAGGCGATTGTTGACGCTGGTGGATGGAAAGTTGATCAACCCTGTTGTCAAGAACATGAATTATATCTGCGACTGCTGATGGCAGGTAAGCAGTTGAATTTTTACGATCACTCTGGAGCAGTCTATCGGCTATGGAGCCATTCAACGGTTTCTAGAAAAAACAAATATGAGCCGCTATACCGACGTCTTGAGGTGAAGGATAGGCTGGAGCAATATTTGGAAACTATTGGAGAATTGAATCAGGCAAGACAAGATGCAATTAGTCAATCCCGCTTTGAATGTGCGCGAATCATTTACGGTTTCAACAAAGAGTTAGCCTCTAGTATCGTTGCAAGAATTCATCAGCGGAACCTTCACTTCCAGCCTAAAGGAACTGCCGCACCGATGTTGTATTACTTAATCTATCGTTTTTTTGGTTTTAAAGTAGCTGAAAGAATTGCTGCTATCAAAAGAAACCTAACATTAAAGAGGCAGTTCTATACTTGTTGAGAATTAATGCCTATTACAATCTCAAAATTAGAGTTGTTGCGAGATAGCTTTTTCTCAAAATTTAGTCCTTATTGAATAAGGCTTTCAGGTATGCATATATTTAATTCTCAACAAGTCTATTGTATAAACTCAAACCCGAATTAGTCATGCTTTTGAAATAATGAGAATTTTTACTGCTGTTAGCCATTCGATTGATCCTAACTTTTTTTATGGTGGACTATGGAGTCGTAATTTTTATCCTGCCTTGAAACAACTAGAGCATGAAGTAATTGAGTCTCAAGTTGATTTGTTGCCTGCAAGTCTTTTCATGGATATCTCTTGTAACTTTACAAAACAGGAGTTACAGATTCGGCATCAAATTACAGAACGGATTGTTGAAGAGATTCTTCAGGCTCATTTTCAAAAACCCGTTGATTTATTTCTCTGCTACTTCTATAATTCTCATTTTGACCCAGCAGGGTTTGAAGAAATTGATCGGTTAGGAATTCCGAGTGTTAACTTTTACTGCAACAGTATTTACCAGTTTGAATTAGTATCATCGATCGCAGCCAACGCAACTTTCTCCTGGCATCCTGAACGAGATGCTCGATCTCTTTATTTAGGGGTTGGTGGAAATCCAATCTGGGTACAAATGGGCGCAGATCCGAGACTTTACCATTTTATGCCTAATGTGACTCGTCAAACAAGAGCTTGTTTTGTGGGTCAGCGCTATGCTGATCGTGATCGTCTCCTGGCAAAGCTAATCAAGAATCAGATACCTGTTGACATCTATGGAAATGGTTGGGCTCATAATTCCCAGCGACAGATCAAAACCACAAATCAATCTAATACGGACAATGAGATAGAGTATCTAGGTAGACGATTGCTTAAATCTGGTAGCTTTGAAAGTTACAGCCAAGCGATTCTGAGCAATTTAACTCAGCAAGGAATCCTCAAAGGCGGTCAAAGAACTCTCAATCAACTACTATATAGACACTACAGTAAAAAATTAGATGCTCTACTAGCTTCTGCATCTCAAGGCTTTGCTGATAACTTGTCTGAAACCTTTGCTCAGTATGAATTAATTCTCAATTTTAGTAACGTTTGGGCAGATGGCAGACCAGGTTCAGCATTAATTCCTCACGTTCGTCTCCGAGACTTTGAGGCTCCTATGAGCAGGACGTGCTACTTAACAGGTTATACAGACGAGATTGCCGAGTTTTACGAGTTAGGCAAAGAAATTGATACTTATCGTCATTCAGATGAGCTTGTAGATAAAGCCAATTATTATCTCAATCATCCTTCAGAGGCAGAAAAACTGCGTGAGGCTGGCTATCAAAGGGCTCTGCGAGACCATACTTGGAAGAATCGATTTGAACAACTTTTCAAGACCATTGGACTAAAAACATCAAAATTATGAACAAAGTCTTGCCTATTTCTGCTCTTGTCCCAACCCGCGATCGCCCAAAAACATTTGCCAGAACACTTAACAGCCTGGCAAAACAATCATTCCAACCTGTTGAAATAATTGTTATCGATGGCTCAGAGGATGATAAAACCAAACAGCTTTGCCAAAGTGCTATTCCTGGACTCCTGACTCAAATTCGCTACGATAAAGCAACTACAATTGGGGCTGCAACTCAGCGTAACCAGGGAATGACTAAGGCAACGCAAGAATTTATTTGGCTGATGGATGATGATATCCTGCTGGAGTCAGACTGCTTGGTGTGGTTATGGAATGCCCTGCATAGCGATCCTCGCATGGGCGGGGTCAACGCCATGATTACTAATCAACGTTACTTATCACCTGGTAGGATTAGTTGCACCCTGTTTCAGTTTCTCCATGGTAGTTGGGAAACTAGCTATGCGGGAAAATGTATTGGGCCAGCCCTCAATCTCCTTCCAGAAGACCGTGATGATTTACCAGATATTGTTCCCGTAGAATGGTTAAACACAACCTGCACGCTATACCGTCGCGAGGCTTTACCCAATCCTTTATTTCCCTCTAACTTTGTCGGCTATTCCTTAATGGAAGATGTAACACTTTCCTTGACAGTTGGCCAACAATGGAAATTAGCTAATGCTCGCACTGCTCGTATTTTTCACGATAGTCAACCTGGGGATCACAAAAACAACCTTGGTGTTTTAGCCAAAATGGAACTTGTCAACCGACATTTTGTGATGACTCAAATTCTAAACAGACGACAAACTCAAGATTATTTTAAGTTTTTTGTTCTACAAGTTTTTGAAATCGCAGCACTGTTTCAAACCTTGAAGGGATGGAAATCTTTGCCAATTGTTCTAGAAGGAAAACTAGAGGCGATCTGGGAAATTTGGCAATCTGGACATCAACCTTCTCATTTCAAGAAATCCCAATCTCAATCAGTCAATTAACTATATTATCTATGATTCTCCTGCGCTTTTTTAATGGCTTAAACAGTCGTTGGCGAAATTTTTACTACCAATTACAAGGAGTAAAACTGCACGGTTACGTCTGGATGCAGGCAATTGAAATTCCTAGAAATTATCATGATATTGAAATCGAAGCTTCCTGTGCTCTCGATCGGGGTGTAGTTTTACTTTGTAGCGGAGAATCTTCTGATATTCCCAAAATTCGGGTTGGTGCTAATAGTTATATCAATCGTAATACCTTTTTGGATGCTACTGAATCTTTAATCATTGGACGAGAATGCGGTATTGGTCCCGGATGCTACATTACAGACCACGATCACGGTACTGATATTGAAAAAGCACCTTTAGGTCAATCAATGATTTCTCAACCTACTAAGATTGGCGATCGCGTTTGGATTGGTGCTAATGTTACGGTTCTTAAAGGAGTAACTATTGGGGATCATGCTGTCATTGGTGCTGGTAGTGTGGTCACAAAAGATATTCCAGAATATGCGATCGCAGTTGGAGTTCCGGCCAAAGTAATAAAATTCAAAAAGGAATAAATTGCTATTTTTTATAAAAAAACAAATATTATAAAAATTACAAATCATCCCAAAAATAAAAATACAATTTGACAAATTTAATCATAAAAATATCATGGAAATTAATGAATTAGTCTCAATCGGTATTACCACCAAAAATCGTTGGCATGACTTAGAAAACACTCTTCGTAAAATTCAAATTTTTAATTTAAATAAGATAGCAATTTTGATTTTTGATGATGGTTCAGATACCCCTTGCTCCATAGATTTTTCTAAGTATAGTTTAAATATTAAACACCGAAGATTTGAAAAATCTCAAGGATTAATTACTAGAAGAAATCAATTAGTTCAAGAAATTAAAACAAAATATTATCTTAGTTTTGATGATGACTCTTTTCCCGCCAAAGGTTCTCTAGAAAAAGCAGTAGAATTTGCTGAATCCCAAGAAAATTTATTATGTCTTGGTTTTCCCATTTATAATCCCGTTATTCAAAAGTATGAAAGTAAATCTCTTGATAGTAAACCTTACCAAGTGAGGTTTTTTATCGGTTGTGGGCACCTTTTACACTGTGAAAACTTTTTCAAAATTGGAGGCTATCGAGACGAACTCATTCATCAAGGTGAAGAGATGGATCTTGCAGCTAGAGGATTTCAAAAAGGATTATATTGCTATCATTTTCCTGGTTTTCAGATTCATCATACCGCTTCTAATCAGGGCCGTAATTTTTTTCGTATGGATTACTATGGCTCCCGTAATAATGTTTTATGGAATGACTGGTACTTACCTGAAAATCTAACACTCGTTAAACAAACTAGAAATCTAATTTCTAGAATACTACTATCTCTCAAAGTAAAAAGATTAGGTCCTCTTCAGGGTGAGCTTGCAGGCTTTCAGGATATTTCTAAGTACAAAGATAAGCGTAAACCAATGTCTCTAGAGATTTATCATCAATGGCAAAAACTACTTGAAAAATAGCTAAATAATTAAAAAAAGACCAATTAATTCAAAAATAGAATAAATAAGTTAGTAATAAGTAAATATTTTAGTAGTTTCAATGTCATTATGTTTAACTAGTTACGACTGCCAAATCTTCATAAAAATTGCTCGGTTTAGAGATATTTAACTACTAAATAATTGTATGAAAATTTTACATGTTATTCCATCTATCAGTCCTACTTTAGGGGGTCCTTCGGAAGTTGCCCTCAATATTGTCAGTGCATTACGAGAATGTGGCGTTAATGCTGAAATTGTGACCACTAACTATGGTGGAGCCAAGCCCATGAATGTACCTCTAAATCAGCGAGTTGATTATAACTTCAAAACAGATCGAGAAGTGTCGGTACCTGTGTGGTTTTTCCCCTATACTTCTCCCTCGCTCAAAGAATACATTTTTTCTTGGCAGATGACTAACTGGTTATGGAAACATATTCATAACTATCAACTTCTAGATAATCACTATTTATTTTCCTATGCTCCTTCCTGTGCAGCTAATCTTGCCCGTTTAAAAAGAATTCCCTACACTGTTCGGACTATGGGACAGCTAACTCCTTGGTCATTAGCACAAAAACAATTAAAAAAACAAGTTTACACTTTTTTAGTCGAACGTCATAATCTCAATCGTGCCGCTGCAATTCATTGCACTACATCGGCTGAAGCAGAAAATGTCCGTAAATTTGGGATTCACAAACCGACTATTACTCTGCCCTTAGGGGCTAATCCACCAATGCCAATTTCTGATGCCAAAGCTAGGTTACGACAAAAGTACAATATCCCCGCAGATACTCCTATTATTCTCTTTTTGTCACGCCTTCATTATAAAAAGCGTCCAGAGCTTCTCCTAAAGTCTTTGGTTCAGTTAAAAAACTCAGGACATTGCTTTCACGCGATTTTTGCTGGTTCGGGTGAATCTATTTATCTGGCCGATCTTCAAAATTTGGTTAGTTCGCTCGGCATTGAACAAAAAGTTTATTTTGCCGGTTTTACAGGAGGTTTCGATAAAGATTTGCTGTTACAAGGTTCGGACTTATTTGTTTTGCCATCATTTTCTGAGAACTTTGGTATTGCTGTAGCAGAAGCACTTGCCGCTGGTTTGCCTATAATCATTACCCCAGGAATTCAAATCTCCTCAGATGTTGCTGCTGCCAAAGCTGGTTTGGTGGTTCCAGGAGAAGTGGAGCCGCTTACTGAAGCAATTTCTAAACTACTGAGCGTTCCCAAACTACGGCAAGAACTTGGTGCTAATGCTAAACGCTTAGCACAGACTTGCTACTCTTGGCAGCCAATTGCTCAGAATCTCGCCTCTACCTATGGGGCAATCATTTCGGGAAGTCCTTTACCACAGGTTACGAAATTGAACGAGTCTGTGATGAAGTCTGCTTTAATTTGAAATTATCACCACAGTTTCACCAGGGCAACTTAGGCTTATAGCCCAAGACAAGTTTTAGTTTTTTCGTTTTTTCAAATTTTTCAAAAATCACAATGTATCTTGACAATCCGCAATGGATTTGTTGTCAACTCGGGGCTAGGGAATATTATGCTATTCCCCGTGCTTTACATCAAGCTGGACAACTATCATTGTTAATCACTGATGCTTGGGTTAAGCCAAATTCACCTCTCAATTCAGTTCCGATTAAACCGATTAAAAGTATCTGCAATCGCTATCATAGCGATCTGAAGAATGCCCCAATCGAAGCCTTTAACACTGGACTAATCAGCTTTGAAATACAGCAACGACTTCAAAAAACTCAAGACTGGGAGCGGATGATCGCGCGTAATCAATGGTTTCAAGCTCAAGTTATCAAAACTCTAGAAGCCATTAAAATTCCTCACAACCAAGATCCGCCAATTCTATTTACTTACAGTTACGCTGCTTTGCAAATCCTTAAATACGCCAAAACAAGAGGTTGGCTCACAATCTTAGGTCAGATCGACCCCGGAATCAAAGAAGAGGAAATCGTTAAAGCCGAACAACAAAAATATCCTGACCTTGCACCTAATTGGCAACCTGTCCCTTCCAGCTACTGGGAAACATGGCAGCAAGAATGCGCTCTTGCCGATCAAATTATGGTTAATTCCCAATGGTCTAAACAACTTTTGGAACAGGCGAATATCAAAGCAGAAAAAATCAAAATAGTTCCCCTAGTTTATGAACCCCCACCTGAAGCCGCAAATTTTACTAGAAGCCATCCTGAAAAATTCACCCATGAGCGTCCTTTACGAGTTCTATTTTTAGGATTAATTAACCTCAGAAAAGGTATTGCTGCCTGTTTAGAAGCAATTAACCAACTCACTGGAGAACCTGTTGAATTTTGGTTTGTGGGAGCTATTCAGATTGAAATTCCCGAACATTTACGTAATCATCCCCAAATTCGTTGGATTGGCCCTGTACCCCGTAGTGAAACATCTCGCTATTATCAAGAAGCTGATGTTTTTTTATTTCCCACATTATCTGATGGTTTTGGCTTAACTCAGTTAGAAGCCTTAGCATGGCAGTTACCAATAATTACCTCTTCTAATTGTGGAAAAGTCATAGAAAATCAAATAAATGGTTGGATTTTAGAACAAGTAAATCACAAGAATATCACATCTTTATTATTAGAAATAATTCAAAAACCAAATCAAATATGTATTCAGAATAAGAAAAAAGCAAAAAATAAAATTATCTTTTCAGTCTCATATTTAGAAAATAAACTAAAAAATTTTTTTTGAATATACAAAATAATTAAAACAAATCAAAATACATGAAAATAATACATTTTACTTCTCATATAGGACAAGGCGGTGACTGGACTATTATTAAAAGCCTTACCGATATTTTCATAAAAAATGATCATCAAGTATTAATTTGTGGTAGTGGAGCTAGAAATACCTCTTATAAATCAGTAGAAATCCCTTTAAATCAAGGCTTGAAGGGCTTTATTTCTTCTTTATCTAAAATCTATCAACTTCCAAATGATACTGATATTGCCCATGTACACAGTCCAATTTCGTTATTTTTTGCAATCATTTATAAATACTTGCGTTGCCGTTACCTCAAAATCATTTTTAGTTACCATTGGCTAACTCCAGTTTATGATTTTAAAAACATTATAAAAATTGTTCTCTTTAAATTTGCTAATATTATTCATTCTTGTTCTGAAGAAGTTAAAAATATTCTAGAAAAAGAATACAAAGTTAATTCAAGTAAAAGTTTCCTAATTTATCCAGGGAAAGATCCTCAACTTTTTCATATTATTCCTAAAAGAGAAAAAAACAAATTAAGGCAAAAATACGATATTGATAATAATAATTTTATTTTGTTATTTGTAGGAAGATTGGCCCCAGAAAAAAATATCTCATTAATACTAGATTATTTGGCCAATACAAACGATAAAAAGATCACTTTAATAATTGCAGGGGATGGAGATCAGAAACAAGAACTACTACAAAAATCTTTGAGCTTAAATATAGATAAAAAAGTTGTTTTTCTGGGGAGAGTAGAGCAAATAGAAGAAATTTATGCGATCGCAGACTTATTAGTACTACCTTCTTCTTCAATGGAAACATTTGGTATGGTTGTTATAGAAGCAGCTTTCTGTGGAATCCCTACCCTAAGATCTGATTTACCCGGAGCCAAAGATCAAATCAATCACGGGGAAAATGGATTTATTTTTGCAGCGCAACAACCAGAAACAATGTTTGAAACCTTAGATCGAATTGTGTCGGAACGTTTCAAATTACCAGAAATAGGAAAACAAGCACGTTCTAATGCAATGAATAAATTTACAACAGAAAAAATGTATGATAATTTTTTGAATTTATATCAAAAAATGCTTGATCAAAAATAATTATAAAAATTTTCTAAATCTCTTGAGGCAACTTCAATGACTAACAATATAATTGACGCTTTACTTCAAAAAACAGTTAAAATAAATTTAAAATATTTACGACATAAGTATGTTCTCTTTTCAAAAAAATTTCCTTTACTATATGATGTAAGTCGTAAGCTATCAAGATTTATTGAACAAGACGAATTATATTTATTTCTTAAGTTTTTTGAACAGGAAAAGCAAACTTTAAACTTCCTTCAAATAGGTGCAAATGATGGAATGCGTAATGATCCATTAAGAGAATTTATTGTCTTTGGTTCTCGCTGGAAAGGATGCCTAGTAGAGCCTATTCCATCATTGTTCGCTCAGCTTCAGAAGAATTATTCTAGGATAGCTAACCAGAACAGAATTAAATTTGAAAATATAGCGATAAGTAATGATGAAAAAAATATTGACTTGTGGAAAATTAGCGAAAAATATGAAAATTATTTTCCTGATTATGTTAAAGGAATGATATCTTTTGACAAAGCTTATTTTTCTGGCAATACATTAATTCCTAACTTTGAAGATAAATGGATAACAAACGAAACAGTAGCTTGTAAATCCATAAATACTTTGCTGCAGAGTTTTAAAGAGCCGATTGATTTAATTTTATTGGATGTTGAAGGCATGGAGCTTGATATACTTTCTAGTTTTTTATTTACACAAGAATTACCAACTTGCTTTATCTATGAGTCTTGTCATCACAGCAAAAGTGATAGCGAAAAACTTAAACTAATCTTTGCCTCAAATAAATATATAATCGGTGATTTTGGAACTGAATCTATTGCAATTTCTGAAGTTTTTTTTGAATCACTTTGTTCTAAATCGAGTGGTTCAAATCATTTGGATAGAATTGTTGAGAAATTTCTAAGGTAGATTTTATTATTATTTACTTTACTAATTTATTGATCTAGCGTAGAGAAATTAGAAGCTGCAAATTTGACTTTTAGAATGTTATTTCGAAAATCTCATCAATCTCATAATGTAATTCGAGTTAATTATTACTCAATTGTGCCATCTCCTTATCAAAGAGAATTATTTTATGCCCTATCCCAATTACCTGAACTGGACATTAAAGTTTTTTATTTAGAAAAATCTGTCGCTGATTCTCCTTGGCCAGAAAAAGAATTACAGCAATACGAAAAAGTTTTAGCTGGGACTTTTATTAGATGGGGTTCTTCTCGCTTCCATCTTAACTGGCCTTTCCCTAGTTTAAACAATACCGATATTGTTGTTCTCAATGGCTATCAAAATACCGTTGCTCAATGGATTTTACAAACTCAAAGTGATACTATACCTTGTATTTTTTGGGGGGAAAAAATGATTGGCACGGCGAATGGCCTTAAAGGGAAACTTCAGCAAATTTTCGCCAATGGCCTCAATAAATGTACAGCGATCGCAGCAATTGGCACTAAAGCCCAAAAAGATTATCAACAAAGATTTCCTGATAAGACTATTTTTAATATTCCTTACTATTGTAATCTAGCTGAATTTAGCCAGAATCGACCAGAACGCCCGAGAACCCCCATTACCATCATTTTCTGTGGTCAGATGATTGCCCGAAAAGGAGTAGATTTACTGCTAAATGCTTTTAGTCGAATCATTGCCAATGGTTTGGAAGCAAAACTTTTATTAGTAGGCAGAGAAGCAGAATTACCTCAGATGATGAGCGATCTGCCGCCAAAGGTATGCGATCGCATTGCCTATGCTGGGTTTCAAGCCCCGGAAGCTTTACCAGAATTTTTTCGGCAAGCGGATATTTTTGTTTTGCCAAGCCGTTATGATGGTTGGGGTGTGGTAGTCAATCAAGCTCTGGGGGCGGGTTTGCCGATTATTTGTTCCGATGCAGTAGGAGCTGCAACTGATTTAGTAGAACAGGCTAAAAATGGTTGGGTTTTTCCTGTGGATAACGTAGATGCTCTCTATAAAGCTCTGAAAAACTACATACAAAATCCTACAGCAATCAAAGCCGCAAGTGATGCTGCCACTGCTAAATCAGCCTTGTGGTATCCCCAGGTAGGCGCGCAACGTTGGTTAGAAGTTTTTCGTAAGTTAAAATCATGAAGGTATTATTTCTGGCATCCTATTTTCCCAAACCGGATAATCCAGTGATGGGGACTTGGGCTCTCAGTCAGGCTCAAGCTTTAGTTAAACAAGGAATTGATTTACAGGTAATCTCTTTAACTTCATGGGTGCCTAAAGCGATCGCATTTTCTGCGGGAGCCAAAGCCTATGCCCATTGCCCCGACCAATACATTTGGCCGGGAAAGGTTAAAGTTAAATATCCACGCTGGCTTTATTATCCCGTCTCGCCTCTAAAACAAAAAGCCTATGTTAATCCCGAACCCTATCTCAAATTGGCTTTTTGGTCTGCCAAAAATACGCTCATTAGAGAAATTAAAACATTTCAACCCGATATTATTTTTTGTCACCACAGCTTACCCAATGGTTGGTTAGTAACCAAGCTTCCTGAAAAATACCGAAGACCACTCTTTATTCTCGAACACGATTACGACGAAATTGCTGATTGTCACTCTTTGCCAAAACGTCACTCTGCTTTTGCTCAAGTTGCTCACCAGGCAACAGGTTTAATGGCTGTTTCCCAAAGAATGGCAGCCGACATGCGATCGCTTTTTCCCGAAGCCACAATTTTTACCCATCACAACGGCGTAGAACTAATATCGCCTGAAGTAGAAAACACCCCTCGACCTCCTGAAATTGCCAACAAAACTATCATCTTTGCTTGTGCCCTATTTGCCGAACGAAAAGGAATTCCTTTACTCATCGCAGCCTTTGCCAAAATTGCCAATCAATATCCCAAGGTTATCCTCAGAATTATCGGCGCTGGTCCCGAAGCAGAAAAAGTTCAAGCAACAGTTGCTCAACTAAATCTCAATAATCAAGTGCAACTTCTAGGGAAACAAAATCATCATCGTGTTCTCCAAGAAATGGTCTGGGCAGATTGTTTTGCCTTGGTCGGTTGGGATGATCCCTTTCCTACTGTTTACCTAGAAGCAATGGCTGCTGGTAAACCGATTATTTGTTGTAATGACGGCGGAATTAATGATGTCATCCAAGATGAAGTTCATGGTTTAACCGTACCTCCAAAAGATTTAGCAGCAACTGCCACCGCATTAAAAGAGATACTTAATAACTCAGAAAAACGCCATAAAATGGGAGATAATGCCCGAAATTTGATTAAAAAATCTTTAACTTGGGACGCAAAAACTAAAGAGCTTATTGCTATATTTATGACTTTACTTAAAAAATAAAAATATGCCTAAAAATCAAACTATTAAAGCTAATCAATATTACGCAAAAACTGCTAATTGGTATGATGAAGCTCAACTTCATGAGAACGACGAACATTACAATGCTCTAATGTTTCTTAGAGGTGTAATTGCAGAGAAAAATTACCAATCAATTCTGGATATTGGCTGTGGAACAGGGCATGCTCTAATATACTTAAAAGAAGCTTTTCCTAGTCTTCAAACTGTTGGGTTAGAACCCGTCAAAGAACTTGGAGAAATAGCAATTAGTAAAGATTTAAATCCAGAACAAATAATTATTGGATCGGGGCAATTCTTACCTTTTGAAGAAAATAGTTTTGATTGTGTTACTGCATTTGGAGTTTTGCATCATATTGAACAACCAAAAAAAGTTATCTCTGAGATGTTTAGAGTAGCAAAAAGAGGTGTTTTTATTTCTGACCACAATATCTATGGCATGGGTTCTAAATTAACTAAATCTACAAAAATAATAATTAGAAAAATCTTTGGTTTTGAAGTATTAAAATACATTATGACTCAAGGTTTAGGATATCATGACACGGATTACGATGGAATTTTTTATCCTTTTTCTATATTTGAATATTTGTCGATATTTAATCAAAAATCCCATAAAAAATTTCTATTTTCAACTAAAGGAAATCCCGATTATTTATATTCAGAAGCCTCTCATATAGCAGTTTTATCAGATCTTGACTAGCAATTATGGTCCCCGATCTAGCAAAAGTACAATAAAACTAGATATTTGAGAATTTAGCAATTAATTTAATGAAATATCATGCACCTACTCCATCAGGATCAGGAACAGCTTGTTTATTAGCAGGAATTGCGATCGCCTATTTTCTTTATCCTCAACAAGCAGAAGTAGGAATTTCCAGCATGGCTGAGGCTGCGGCAATTCCTGTTGGGATCGGGATCTTAGTTGGGATACTCTTCGATCTACGTCAGGGTTTACGCAATCTCTTTAGAACAGATTTACTTTGTCTAGTGGGCATTTATGCTTTGACCTTAGCAGAATTTTTATTTCCCCAAGAAGGTTTTAATACTTGGGATATTACCACTGAAGAAGTTGCTCTTAGTCTCAACATCATTCTTTTAGGGATAGCTACCTTTACAATTGGTCGACATTTAGTAAAACCCGTTTCAATGAAGTCAAAATGGTTAACTCTAAGTGACCTTTCAAGTAATGCTATGTTTCAAATTATTATTATTGGAGGTTTTTTGGGTTTTCTGTATATGCTGTTATCAGTCAATTTCAACATTTTTAAAATGATTGATGCCATGATGGGCGCTCGTTTTACTCAGCCTTGGGGTAGAGGAAGCTTAGGAGGATGGAACAGTCTGTTAACAGAACTATCTTTAATGATGTATATTGTCCCTCCTCTTTGTGGTGTTATCTTAAATCGACGCCATAAATTTAGTTTCTTTCAGTTACTCCTAATCTTCTCGATCTTTTCTTTAGTCCTATTTCATTCCTTTGCCAGTGGTACTCGAAACGTTTTTATTTCCCATATATCAACTTTTTTAATGGGGTACTTGATAACATTGCCCAGGAATACAATTCCTAATACGATCATACCTATTATATTAGCAGTTTTGATTGCTGGCTACGGCTCACACCATATGTTAGCGTTTAGAACGATTGGGCTACGCAATTACGTTGAAAATAAAGTTTATGCGATTGAAAAAGCTCAAGAGACTTTGGCTGTTGACTACAATTTAGGTTCTATTGCAACAGTCGCTAGTAATATGCCTAAAAATTATAATTTTCTGGGATTAGAAATTTTAACTTGGTCAATTGTCA
This sequence comes from Xenococcus sp. MO_188.B8, assembly GCA_030065615.1. Lineage (GTDB taxonomy): Bacteria > Cyanobacteriota > Cyanobacteriia > Cyanobacteriales > Xenococcaceae > Xenococcus. The sequence continues at coordinate 41,049 of JASJDR010000066.1, forward strand.
AACCTCTTCCTAGGGCATTATGGCCTGGTAAACCAGAAGGATTAAGTGTCTCAATTGAAGAAATTGCTGGAGCTAAAGGTTTTACTTTAGCTGTGACTTACCTTGGCGAAGCTTATATGATGGCAGGTATGTTTGGAGTCGCTGCCATATCTCTTTTCTTCGGTGCACTAGCTGCTTGGTGGAATCGTATGGCGATCAGTCCACAATCAGACTATGGCTTGGTGGTCTATGCCTTAGGGTTCTTTGCTGCTGGAATAACAATGCGAAGTATGATATGGCTGACAACGGCTATCCTACCGATTATTGCAATGATTTTTGTGCAAAAGATGGGCTTGATTCGTTAAGTGACGATCAAAGAATCTCAAACATAACAATAGCTCTCCTAGACTGAGGTGAAGTAAATAGCGATCGCATCGTATCGAATTCACGCGATCGTTAATGGGACTCGTCGTGTTACTGCCGATATAGATTTGAGATTATGTCGTTTTTTTCGTTTATCTGAAGGATATTTTCTCCGACAATGGAAGCCAAGCGAAAACTGGGCGCAAGATTAATGGACATTCAACCCTATACCCCTGAAAAAGTCTAGGAGGAAAGGATCACTATCAATTAAAAGGTAATCAGCAATTCTCATTTTGGAAAAAATAGGGATTTAGTTCTCTATGTTTGCAAGAGAACTAAACTAAATTAGGAATAATTTTTGGTTAAATTGTGAAATTATAGATGTGGAGCGTGGAGAAAATCCTCATTTTTCAGTCTGGACTCTATACTACATGAAGAAAAAAGCTGTTACCATCGAAGCATCACAGTTAATCGGATTTTTAGACCAAGAATTAAAGGAATTACCAGATAAAAGAAAGGGGGATAATAAGAAATATACGGTGAAAGATGCATTGAAAGCAGGTTTTTCTGTATTTTTTACTCAATCGCCTTCTTTTTTACAACATCAACGTTTGATGAAGCCAAAAAAAGGTAAAGATAATGCTCAAAGTTTATTTGGATTAGAAGAAATACCTTGTGATAACCAAATTAGAAATTTATTAGATCCGATTCCCGCTAGAACAGTATTTGGTGCATTTAAAACCACTTATAAATGGGTAGAAACTAATGGAGTAATAGAACAGTTATAGATATGTAAATAATCTTCCAATGCGAGAAAATGAACCAAGTTTAATGGTGAACTGGTATGAAGTAGAAATATTTGATGCAGCTAAAAATAAAGTAATTTATAAGAATAGTTTTATCACCAATCATGAGTTAAGTGAGTCGAATATCTTCAAAATGATTGTCAGTGGAAGAACCCGCTGGAAAGTCGAAAATGAAAGCAATAATATTCTGAAAAATCAAGGATATAACTTAGAACATAATTTTGGTCATGGACAAGAGAATTTATCTGAAATCTTATTATCTTTAAATCTTCTAGCTTTTTTATTTCATAATGTCTTAGATTTAGTCAATAGTATGTATCAAAAAGTCCGAGAAAGCTTAGTCACAAGAAAGAGATTCAAAACATGATATTCGGGCTTTGTTGAACTATGTATGGTTTCAGAGTTGGAATAATTTATTTATATTTATCTTAACAGAAGGCGAATCAAGAGAGCTAGTTAATACAAGTTAAAGCCCGCAGGAAAAAAAGTTAAAAATAACTAGAAAAATTCCGCATTAATCTCAAAAAATCCCCCTAATTTTCATGAATCAGAATAATTGGGATGGTTTTTCTTGCTCGTTTTCTTGAAGCCTTTATGTAAGACAAAAACTCAAGAGCTTAAATGAGAAATAAACCATCAAAATTCAATCTGATTACGAGAGAATCGGGTTTATATAGAACTCAAATTCCCAAGATAGTGATAATCATTCTCACAATGAGAATTGCTGCCGTATTGATGGGTGCGAAACAGTTAGGTTCAATTAAAGGTGCACAGAAGAGGTTAGGGCAGTGAACAGTTATTCTTATACCGAATTAAACAATGTTCACGACAGATCATGGTGATAGGAGCGATTGACCAATCGCCCCTACAGAATCAATTGTTGTATTCTTATTTTAAATTGGTATTAAAAAGGAAAGTTACAAGTATTCTTCCGATTTACTCTGACATGGTGATGAAAGTTAAGTCACTACTAGTGTTAAAAGCTAAATCGGATAATCCTACTCCTTCTATAACAGCATATAGTTGAGATAAACTGTTGTCGTAGATTCCTACCCCATCTATACCATTACCAAGGCTGATATTATCAAGTTCATATTCCCCATTGCCATAAAGTTGGATCTGATTACTAGTACTTTCTGCAAAATCCGAGATCTGCGCGTATCTACCCTCTTCTCCATAATAATTACGATTTGTATCTCCAAGAACGAATGTATTTGCTCCGGAACCACCAGTTAGTATATCTATCTCATTAGAGTTGAATTCAGTTGCTTGAGGATTATAGCCAATTAAGGTATCATCTCCGTCGCCACCAAGGAGCTCATCATCACCAGAACCACCTACTAGGAGATCATCTCCTATGCCGCCTACTAGGAGATCATCACCAGAACCACCAAAGAGCTCATCATCTCCTTCGTCACCAAAGAGCTCATCATCACCAGAACCACCTTTTAAGAGATCATCTCCTATGCCACCAAAGAGTATATCATCACCAGAACCACCTAATAAACTATCATCCCCCTTGTCACCAAAGAGCTCATCATCACCAGAGCCACCTTTTAAAAGATCATCACCATCCCGTCCTTTTATAATATTGTCTTTAGAGTTACCTTTAAGAAAGTCATTCTTGTTAGTTCCTTGTATATTCTTAGAGCCCATAATTACTGTAGTTTCTTGTTGATTTAGGTTGATTAAAAACCCCTGAAAATTTTGAATGATTCCAGGTTTTGTTCAGTCAAGATAACGATGATTAAGACAGCTCTAGTAACAATAGTGCGATTCTATTTCATATTTATTTGACTAACTATATAAATGTCGGCTTATTATTTTTTATGCAGAGTTTCGTAGATCTCTTATGTGAATATAATCTCACTCACCAGTAATTACGAGCGATAGACTGAGGAAATAGCCCGACAATTCATCTGGGCGATTCTAGCTTGACGGAAACCAAGTTGAACAAGCAGTGAGCTAAATAACTGACGATCGCCCTTCATCATCCCAAACTGGTAATAACCTCACTTGTTACCGCTTATGATGGCAATTACTCACGCCGCAATCGCAGTTTCCGCAGCTTCTCTCACCTTCGGACTAGGCACAGATAACACTGCTGCTCTCGGCTTGGCGCTTCTTGGCTCCCAGCTTCCTGACCTCGATACAACTACCAGCACCATTGGTCAGATCTGCTTTCCTCTGAGTAATTGGCTTGAAGATAATTTTCCTCATAGGAGCATTACTCATTCACTTTTAGCTACTGCTTTCATAGCAGCGATCGCCCTGCCCATCGGTTACTACTCCAATCACCTTATAACTGCTGCTGTACTTCCCTTTGGGCATTTAGTAGCCTGTTTCTCCGACACATTCACCAAGAAAGGAGTACAACTGTTTTATCCTAATCAAGCTTGGACTGTTGCCGGATCTAATCCCAGGAGAAGGTTAAGCACTGGTGGC
>JASJDR010000279.1 GCA_030065615.1 Xenococcus sp. MO_188.B8
TGATTAATGCTAGAGACACTCTTACCTTAGATGACTCTTCAATATTTTCTAATGTTAGAGGCACAGGAAATGCTGGCAATATAATCATTAACGCGACCAATAGTATTTCCCTAGAAGATGGCAATATTCAAAGTCAAGTGTTAGAAGAGGCAATAGGAAATGCTGGGAATATTGAAATAAAAACTTCACATTTAGAGCTCAATAATAGTTCTTTGATTGGCGGACAAACTTCTGGACAGGGAAATGCGGGGAGTCTAACTATTAGTGCAGAAAATACAATCACCATTAACAGTGGCAGTTCTTTACGAAGTTTAGTGGGAAGTGGAGGAAAAGGTAAGGCAGGAGATATTACTATTAATACTGGAATTTTAAATGTTGAAACTGTTGAAGGTACTTCTGAAAATAGAAGCTTAATATTCTCTAATAAAGGAGTTAAACAACTAACAAAAAATGACTGAAAAAGATCTAAAACAACATTTTTGTAAAAAACCTTTTGAATTTTTTGAAGTTTCTTCTAGTGGGAATGCCTTTTGTTGTTGTCCTGGCTGGTTACCCAAACCAATTGGGAATTTGCAGGCTAATGGTTTTATGGAAGTTTGGAATTCAGATACTGCCCAAGATATTCGGGCATCGATCCTAGATGGCAGTTTTAAATATTGCCGAGCTCAAGAATGTCCTCTCATAGGAAGTGATAGTTTACCCTATAAAAAAGATGTTTCAGAACCCTATCTCAAAGAAGCGATTACAACTAAAGCGACAGTACTAAAATACAAGCCTAAAATTTTAAACCTCGCTTATGATAGAACCTGCAACTTATCTTGTCCATCATGCAGAACCAAACCAATAGTTATCAAGGGAAAAGAATACGATGCAAAGCAACAGTTACAAGAACGTTTATTAGCTGATGGTCTTGATGATGCTCGTAAAATGATCGTTACTGGTTCTGGAGATCCTTTTGCAAGTAAATTATACCAAAGCTTGTTAAAACAACTTGATTCTAGTCAATATCCCCAACTCAAGATTCATCTGATGACTAATGGACTTTTATTTACCAAACAGGCATGGGAGAATTGGCATAAAATAAACAAATCCATTAAAACTGTTCAAATATCTATTGATGCGGCATCAGAAGCAACTTATCGTATTGTTCGTCGTGGGGGAGATTTTCAAAGTCTATTGATAAACTTAGAATTTATTAGTTCTTTGAGACGTAAGAACATTTTAGATTTTGTATCTCTGGAATTCGTTGTTCAGCAAAAAAATTATCGAGAAATGGCAAGATTTATTAAATTAGGTAAGTATTTTGATGTTGATCGAGTTGCTTTTACTAAGATCAGAAATTGGAACACTTTTAGCAGCGATGAATTTGAATTACAAACAGTACATTCTCCACAACATCCAGAACATAGCCAATTTCTAGACGTTTTCAAAGATCCTATATTCAAAGATCCTATTGTTTTTTTAGGCAATCTACAAGAATTTCTTCCTAGATAAAATCAGCTTGAAATCATTAGAATTAATTTTAGGAAATAGATTTTTTATAGATTTAGAAACAGTAACTGTCTATTGTAGAGAAGCTATAAAAAATTTTCCCAACAGCAATATTTTAATCTTAAGTAGCGATCGCCTTTTTGACCTCTACTTAATCTGCTATGTAAAATACAATGTAATCAGTTGCCTACCCTTCCCTGGGAAATTAAACAATAATTACGGATAACTTTTAAATTTATAATCTAAAACTCGAATAATCCTTAGAACTAAAATTTAATTGGTAAATATATCTTTATGTTAGTCAAACCAAATTGTGATTGTATCTTAGTGTTAATTTCAATTCCTAGGACAGGGACAAACTTTTTATGTTCTTTACTAAACTATCACCCTTTGATTACTTCTTATTATGAAATTTTTCATCCCAAGAAATTTTATTCTGGTTATCAGAATAATCCTGAAGGTATTATTGAGCAAATTAATCAAAAATATTCAGTTAATTTTTTAAATTCTGAAGATATTAAGTTAATTAACTGGATACATAATAACCCAACTAAGTTAATCGATACTCTAGTGAGTTTTAACTCAAAACAGTATGTCAGTTTTAAGCTATTTCCTGACCATCTAAATTGCTCAATTATAGAATCAGCAATTATCAAAAATAGAAACATGAAAAAAATTTTAGTTAAACGAAACTTACTCGCTACATACGTTTCTCATGAAATTGCTATCAAAACTAACAAATGGAATAATTTTGATACTTCTGCAATTCGTATATCTTTATCAGTAGAAAAATTTGCTAAATGGGTAAATTGGGCAGAACAATGGTATCAACTTTTTGAAAATAACAGTTCTCCAGAAAAATCGGATTATTTTATAATTAATTATGAAGATATTCATGCTCATAAAACAAACACAGATAAATTAATTTATCTTGATCGCTTGCTAAAAAATATTGGACTTAAGTTAGGGACAGAATATCAGATACCCAATATAGATTATCTTAAAATGATGAAAAAGCAAGATACGAGGACAACCCTAGAAGAGAAAATTATTAATTATCGAGAATTCATTGAAAAAGCCAAAGACAAAGGTTTATCCGAGCATCTTGGATAAGTAGCTGTACAAAAATTGCTGATAAGATTTAATCATAAACAACTAGAATAATTGCCCAGGTCATCAGGAAAAATCCGACTATCTGATAAAAGTTCATTGACTCTTTGAGAAATAAACGGGAAACTAGAGCAACTGACAGTACTCCAGTACCAAGATTAAATGCAGCCATTTCCCCTCCAGTGTAAACTCCATGACCATAACGGATTGCCGAAACATTAAGGATGTATTCTGGGAGGACAATCACCCAACTAATTAGTAGAGCCAGGAGAAAACCTTTGCTGCGAAACTTAATATGACCCAGCCAGGCAAAAGCCATCAGCAGACTAGATAAACACAGCATTAAGGGAACTAAAATAAATTTCATTCTGAATTAAATATGATATTTAAAATCGCTTCGCTATTAGCTATAAGCTATTAGCTTGTTTACTCCCATAGTGGGGGAATTAAAACAAAAAATTGTTCCAAATTACTTAAACATTTTTTGGGGCTTTCCTAGAAATTAAAATCATAGCGACAATCATTAGCCCAAAACCAAACAATTTCCTGATGCTCAAATTTTCATCTAGCAAAAATCGGGAAACCAGCGCCACACAAATTACCCCTGAAGAGAGACGAAAAGCAGCCATTTGTGCCCCCGTATAAACTTTATAACCTAGGCGAATTGCTGAAATATTGATCAAATATTCTGGCAGAACAAGCAGCCAACAACATAATGTAGCCCAGACAAAGGGAAGTTGCCTAAATTTGAGATGTCCCAGCCAGGCAAATGCCATGATCATACTAGATGAGAAGAGCATCACAGGCACCATCAAGGTTCGGAAACTATCTGTTAAGTGATTAAATTTTTTGTCTAACAGGAAGTTATTTTGTTTCCACACTACAAGTATTGTCTCCTAAAGATTTACTTGGTGATGCGATCTCGTAAAACTAGGTAGGCAAAATTGATTGACAAGTACTGGATTGATTTGAACCTGGGGTTTACCCACCCTACAAACTACGAGCTATAAAATTTAGTCTACCTTGAAGCTAACAGTCAGTTGAGGTTGAACTGACAAATCTTTACTGTGCCGACTGGCAAAAACCTTCGCCGTCCCAGAAGCTGTTTCGTTGCCTAGTAGCAACCAACCAAAATTATTTTCTGGTAAATCCAGCCATTCCTGAACATCCTGTACCATTTCTGGAGTTGAGCCCCAGACGTAACTGCCCTCAGCTCCTACGATTGCGGCAGCACTGATATCAGCGGAGAAATTACCTCCTGGTTGAGACCATAAATCCTTATCATAAAAAGTATGAATCCAAGTGGCATCCCCTGGAGTAGCGGGTGCGCCGCGACCACCTTTAGTACTGGAACTACCTTCCCCCCAATCAGCTAGAACTCTATGTAGTTCTATCGATTCTTCTCCACCAGGGGCTCGTTCCAGATTCAGGGTCAAGGTCACTTCTGTCACTTGTGAGCCGCTAGGAATTGCTTTAGCAATGTCAAAGGCAATCAAACCTCTTCTAATGCCGTTAGAAGCTTGATTTGTCCTCCCTACGAAAAATGATGGTCCGATCGCGTTGCTTAACTCTCCAGTAGGATTTTCGATGAGGGTATTGTCCCGACTTGCTGGCAAAATCTGGGTTTCTTGGGCCGCTACTCCCGATATAGCGATCGCCATAAAGAGCAATAGGGCCAAAAATCCCCAAAGTAAATGTTTTAGTTTTAGTCTAATACTAAATTTACTTTGTACAAGCTTACTGAAGCCAGGTAAATTCGATGAAAACATAATAAATCTCGAATGTGTCAAAAACCTCTTTTGTTATTACCCGATATATTTTCTATGCCACTGTTCTTGAGATTATTAATATCAAATTAAATAATGTGTGCGACACATGTAATTTGTGTAGGGGTTTGGCATTGCCAAACCCCTACTTCTTAATCAGTGGTTGATGAGGAGATAACTCTCTTGGCGCGCCTCTGGGTCAGCACCGGAAATGGGAGAATTACATTTAATCTTGGGTCTAGGTAGACAATACCTGTCGAACTCCCATCCCGGCACCGCTGATAACTGATCTAGCTAGCTGCTGCTCTGGCTGCTGCTGCTTCGTCAGGATGGATTCCTAATCGGGTTAAATTGAGACGACCTTTATTGTCAAAACCTCTAACCTTAACGACAATTTCATCTCCCACGGCAACTTCATCTTCTACTTTGCCAACTCGACCCTCAGCTAATTGGGAAATATGGATCATACCCTCTTTGCCAGGTAATACTTCAACAAAAGCGCCAATATCAATGATTCTGGTAACCTTACCTAAATAAACATCGCCTTCATTGAGTTTGCGAGTCATGTTGTAGATAATTTTCTTGGCTTTTTCTGCTTTGTGAGCTTCCACCGCCGCGATAATTACAGTACCATCATCTTCAATATCAATCTTAGAATCGGTTTGCTCTACGATCGCTTTAATAGTTTTACCCGAAGGCCCAATAACCATGCCAATTTGGTCGGGATCGATCTTCATAGTGAGTAACCTTGGCGCGAAAGGAGAAAGTTCTTGACGGGGTTCTTGGATCGCTTTGAGCATTTCCTCCAAAATATGTAATCTAGCTGGTCTGGCTTGCTCAATCGCTTTAGCAACGGTTTCCATCGCTAAACCAGTGATTTTCATATCCATTTGTAAAGCGGTAATCCCCGTATCTGTACCCGCTACTTTGAAGTCCATATCACCTAAGAAATCTTCTATTCCCTGGATATCAGTTAAAATTCGCACTTCTTCCCCTTCTTTAATTAAACCCATCGCAGCACCACTGACGGGCTTGGTAATGGGAACACCCGCATCCATCAGCGCCAAGGTAGAACCACAAACTGAACCCATAGAAGTCGAACCGTTGGAAGATAAAATTTCTGAAACCACTCGGATCACATAGGGAAAATCTTCCTGGTTGGGTAGGACTGGGATGATAGAGCGTTCTGCTAAAGCTCCATGACCAATTTCTCGGCGACCAGGAGAACGCATTGGTCTGGTTTCTCCCACAGAAAAGGGTGGGAAATTGTAATGATGGAGGTAACGTTTTTCCGAAATCGGATTAAGATCATCGCCCAAATCTTGAGCATCTCCTGAGGTTCCTAAGGTGGCGATCGAAAGAACTTGGGTTAATCCACGGTTAAATAAACCACAACCATGAACTCTGCGGGGTAAGACTCCTACCTGAGAGGAAATTGGTCGAACTTGATCTAGTTTTCGTCCATCAACTCTGACACCATCTTCGATGATTTGCGATCGCATCAACTTTTTGGTTAACGCTTTAAATTCATTGGAGATCGCTTTGGGATTTTCGGTAGCTATCACCTTGATCGGATCTTCTTCTGGTAGTTCCGCAATCACCTCTTCGATTTTACTGGCTTTAATCTCATCGAGAGCTTGATCTCGTCCGTTCTTATCGAGGTCGAATTGGGTCAGAATTTGTTTAATGTCTGCCGTAGTGCGATCGCTGATAAAATTAACGATATTCTCATTAACCTCAGGAGGCTCGGCAACCGCAATTTCGATGCCGAGATCCTTAATTAATTCCCGTTGTGCAGCAATCAGTTCTTGTACTGCTTCATAACCAAAATCGATCGCTTCAATAATATCCTGTTCTGGTAGTTGATTGGCTCCCGCTTCTACCATAATCACGCCATCAGGAGTCCCCGCAACCACTAAATCCAAATCTCCATGCTCAACCTCTTTAAAACTTGGGTTGAGGATAAAGTCATCTCCCACTAAGCCGACTCGCACCGCAGCCATCGGGCCATAAAAAGGAATTTCTGCCAGTAATACCGCTACAGAAGCTCCCGTAACCGCTAAAACATCGGGAGGCACTTCTTCATCCATCGACATGGTGGTTGCCACCACCTGAATGTCATCCCGCAACCAAGAAGGAAACAAGGGACGTAACGGGCGATCGATTAATCTACTCGCCAGAATTGCCTTTTCTGGCGGTCTCCCTTCTCTTCTTAAAAATCCTCCAGGAATCCGGCCCACTGCATATAACTTCTCTTCATAATCAACTATCAAAGGTAAGAAATCGATCCCTTCTCTACCTGTAGATCTTGTCGCGTTAACTAAAACTGCCGTGTCTCCCGATTGAATTAATACGGAACCGCCTGCTTGTGGTGCGAACAGACCAACTTTTAGCCTAATATCCCTACCATCAAAAGATATCGACTTTTCAAATTCTTGCATTCAGCTTATTTTCCTTATGTTGTCTCTATTTCTTTTCTTCTGGCAATCCTAACATTATCTCCATAACAAATTCTTAATTTCTCTCGCTAAATTTATCTATAGTTTTACATATATTTATGTAGTTATTTTAAATTCTTTGAGGGCAGGTAAAAAGTTTTTGCTTTCGTGACTGGGACTACTAAGTTTTATCAGAGCAAATCTTTGTAACGGTTTCAGCTCTTGCCACTGAGAGAGAGTCACCTTAACTTTAAATTCTAACGCTTTAGATTGTAGGTTTTCTGGGATTATTGTTTCATCTAGCCAGGGAGGATTCGCTGCTATTGCTAATTCTTTAGCTGCCTCCCCTGTTTTCTGGAGAATCATATTTTGCAGAAACTCCCTATAAGCACTAGCTTCTTCGGTCGTGCCACAAGGCATTTCAATTAAAGTTTGACATTCTGATTTCTCGAATTTATTCCAATGTGAAAGCTTCAGTTTAACCCCACAACTATCTAGTTTCATGCGCACGATCATCGGGATACAGTGCATAGATTCAATAAATTCTGCTTCAAATTGAAAAAATTTAGGATCATTCATCATTAGTCACTTTAAATCATGATTTGGTAGCTATTACCGTTTTATTACTTTATAGTGACTATTACGTCCGTTAAATTGTAAAGTTTTATGACAAAGCCTCTAATTATTGGTGTCAGTGGCGCTTCTGGCTTGATTTATGCCGTACGCGCTCTCAAATATTTACTCGAAGCAGAATATGCCATTGAATTGGTTGCTTCTCGGGCTGCGGCTATGGTGTGGCAAGCTGAAAATAGGATTAATATGCCAGCTGAACCTGATTTACAAGCAGAGTTTTGGCGGGAACAAGCAAGAGTTCCCAGAGCGGGAAAACTAACTTGTCATCGCTGGGGAAATGTGGGAGCGAATATTGCTAGTGGTTCATTTCGCACTTTGGGAATGCTGATTATTCCCTGTAGCATGAGTACTGTAGCCAAAATTGCTGCGGGTTTAAGTTCCGATCTGTTGGAAAGAGCAGCTGATGTGCAAATTAAGGAAGGTCGTCGTTTAATTGTTGTTCCCAGAGAAACACCCTTTAGTTTAATTCATTTACGTAATCTGACTGCTTTAGCTGAAACAGGAGTGAAAGTGGTTCCTGCTATTCCTGCTTGGTATCATCATCCGAAAACAGTGGAAGATTTAGTTGATTTTGTGGTGGCTCGCGCTTTAGATCAATTAGATATTGATTGTATTCCTTTAGAGCGTTGGGAAGGATATTAGATTTGATGCACTCCTACCAATAAATTGAGTGCGATTCGGCAATACTGGCGATAGATGCGGGGAAACCCACCGTCTAATTCTATCTCTCACCCCAGACAGCACCCTGCCTAGTTGGATTGCTCCAAACAACCAGAAGTGGTTTTCTTCCTTTAGGCTTCCTAGGTGATTTCTCAGAAAGAAATTACCACCTAACAAGGTCTAATGAGAATATCCCATTTTGGTAAAGATGGATTTCGCAGTAGACGCATTTCAATTGCTTCGAAGGCTTTCTTGGTTAAAGAAATACCTTTTTGATCAATCCTAGAGTGGCAAAATTGACTAGAGTTATCCTGAAATTTTCAGTAGGCTTGGAGTAGAGAAACAAGGGAAAGGCCAAGAAGATCAATGGTCAGAAAAACGTCAGTCTCCAAAGCTAATCAGAAAGTTGTCCTGAACTGTATCCATCAAAACTGTCCCAGTTGTGGTCAAAAATGTGGAGTGACTACGACAACTATAGAACCATCAGAACCTTGTCAGGAGTCGTCCGAATCAAGTTGAAGGTGAGGCGTTGCTCCCATAGAGATTGTGAACGCTATCATCAAGTGTATCGACCGGAAGAAGAAGGAGCTTGGGCATTACCAGGACATGAGTTTGGTCTAGATTTAATCGCTTATGCAGGGAGTCTTCGCTATCAAGAACAGAGGAGCGTGCCACAGATTCACAAGGCATTAAAAGAAAAGGGAGTAAATATTTGTCAACGAAGTGTGAGTAATGTATTAGACCGTTATGACGAACTGGTCTCAGTATCTGTCACCGATGAGAATCGAATCAAAAAACTCTTGGGTTCTCAAAAACAAGTAATACTAGCTATCGATGGACTTCAACCACAAGTCGGGCATGAAGTGTTATGGGTAATTATACTAAATCCTGTTGAGATACACCATTTAAAAGTTGTGTGAAGGCAGAAGGCAGGGGGCAGAAAGCAGGAGCTTTTAAAGCCATTCAAGACTTCCAATTTAAAAGTCGGGTTTTAGAATCGGATTTAGTATTAGAGA
>JASJDR010000067.1 GCA_030065615.1 Xenococcus sp. MO_188.B8
AACAAGGTCAATCAGCCGACGAAGTCTTTTCGCGTTTATTTGCGAAGCAAAATAAGGAGGTTCCTGCATGATTAGTTGAGTTTTTTGCGATCGCCAATCTAAATCACAACAGTCGAGTTACTAAAGTAAAGTCGAAGTCTTTTCATGTGTCGATTGCGTGAAGAGTTTTTTATCTGGAACGTAAAATATTCAGATCTTGTAATTTTCTTTGACCCCAAATATCTTCAGGGATAATTTTTAAATAGGCTTTGAGAAAAGCTATTACTTTTCCAGTATCTCGAAGTTGCTCAAATACCAAAATTAGTCGCTTAAGAATAGCAGGATTACCAGGATAATCTCGATTTAATGACAGCAACAACTCGGCTGCTTTTTGATATTTTGCTTGTGAGCCTAGTATTGAGGCTTTTTGTAATAATAAATCAGGTAGATTTCCTTCAATTGCCAAACATCTAGCGATCGCATTTTCTGCCTTATCAATTTGACGTGTTTGTATATAGGTATTGAGAGCTATTCGATAAAGATCCCCCAAAATACTAGATTCAGTAGTAAAAACTTCTGGATAAGCTTCAATTTTTTGTAAGCAATCAAAATATCTTTCGTCTTGGTAAAATGCGGAAAGAGCTAAAAAGAAAGCATAAGAATCTTTGCTGTTTTCAAATTCGCAATATGCGATCGCTTCTGCTTGAGAATATTCCTGTTGGGATAGTAGTTTTAATACCTGGGATGACCAATCTTCTTGGGGTTTTGATCGAACCGAAATTATGGAAGTAGGATTAAAATTTATTTGACTGCGAACTAGCTTGGGTAAGATAGATACCATTTCCGCAACCGTTGACCAGCGCTCTTCTGGTTTGAAAGCTAGACAGCGCAGAATAAAATTTTCTAAGACTGGAGATACTGAAGAATTAATTTCACGGGGTTTGGGAAATGGCATGTGTCGGGCAACTTGACTAAGAGTATCGTGAGGAAGTCTAGCAGTTACTAAATGATATAGGAGTATGCCTAAGCTATAAATATCGGCTTTGAAAAGAGTGTCAGCACTTCGTCTTTTGAGATTAGAGCCAACTATTTCAGGTGCTGAATAAAGAATTGTGCCACCATTTTCGCGAGTACGAGCATATAGCTCTTCTGGTAATAGACTACAACCGAAGTCAGTTAGTTTAGCTTGATCGCCTGAAACTAGAATATTTTGTGGTTTGATGTCCCCATGACACATTCCTAATGAATGCAGATGACCAACACCAGCTAATACTTGTTGATAAATATCCAGAACTTTTTTGTAGCTAGCTACAAAGCCTTGAGTTTCTTTATCCAATAATTGAGCGAAAGTTTGACTAGGAAAATATTCCATTTCGATCGCATACCACTCTCGTTCTGGTGGAACTCTTCCCATCCAATAAATTTCGATAACATTGGGATGAGGTTGCGCGCCTACCAATGCTGAACCTTCAGCTAAATCATTATTTTTAGCTCCTTGTCTTTTGGGAATTTTGAGGGCAACAATACGATCATCCTCTAATCTTTGCGTTCTCCATACCCAACCGTAAGAACCATCTCCTAAACATTCAAGTAATTCGTAGCGATCTCCTAAACGTTTATCAGAACGGGGAATAAAGAATTTTGGTTTGCGATTCATTAGTGTTCTTTAGTCAAGATATTAGATAGATATAACAAATTGTTTTTTTCTTTCATAAAAAACTGAAACAAGAATAATCTACCTTTTCTATTGCCTTTAACTATTTCTCCCGCTTTAGTTTCGAAACCCTGTTTAATAATTTGATCGAGTTTTAAATTTTGGGGAAGAGAAACAAGTTTTTTAGTCCAATATGCCAATACTAGCAATTCCGCTTTTGTTTCCCAACGATGCTGCGCTAACAGCAAATTTCTAACTTTATTTTCTAACTTCGAGCCATCTTCTTTACCACTATATCTTTCAAACTCAGCAATCATTAGGGGAACTTTAGTAGTACGCTCAAACCAAACAGAATCAGAACGGACATTATCTCCCACAAAAGCATATTGTCCTTTACAAGGAGCTGGGACTTCTGCGACACTAACAAAATCTAAGCGATCGCCTAGAAGAGTTAGATAGGTTACCCCCAGGCTGTGAATCAAGACTCCATAATCTTCAATTCCCCAGTCTGTCCAAATTGGAAGTAGTTTTCTAGCAGTTTCGAGATCGCTTATTTCGGTAATAATTTTATTGGGATCAACCATTGAACCTCCCCCATAGATCCAGAACTTCAGGAGATTGACCGCCATGAATTAGAGCTTTTGTGCCAATCTTGACTAATAGTGGTGCGGGAATTGAACGCCCGCAAATTAGAGCTTCTCCTGTGGATAAACTAGGCAACTCATTGAGATCAGCTTGAGATACCATATCAGAAGTTTTGGTGATAAATCTTTGGTCGTCAGGATTTTTTAATCGCATCACAATTAAGGTATTGCATTGAGATGTGACATCAGGATCGAGTTTAGAAGGACGCTGACTAACTACCGCAAAACCGACACCAAATTTACGTCCCTCTCCTGCAATTTTTTTAATGATGCGATGACTGACCGCAGCTTGACCTGCGGGGGCAAAATTATGTCCTTCTTCATAAACTAAAAAGCAGGGACGAATACGGTCTGTTTTACTAGCAGCAGCGCGGAGTATTTCACTGGAAATCAGAGCCGTAATCACTTGTTTTGCTGTATCGCTTAAACCTTGTAAATCTACAACTACTAAACGTCCTCGTTTATCGTTAGGTCTACCAACTATTTCATAAATATCGGTAGGACGAGCTAGAGCAGCAGAATAAAAACTTTGTGCCTCATTCAAAACTCTGGATAGTTTCATCGAAGCTACCGCAGCACTGCGATTATTTAAGGCTGTTGCTTCAGCAGAACTTAATTCTGACCATTCTCGTAACTCATCTAAACCATCTCCCAAGTAGTAGCGCAATCGATTTATATCTCTAGGTTCTGTTTTTTCTTTGATTCTCCAATAGCGAATTGCCACATCTAAAACCCTTTGTTGAGGTTCCGTTAATCCAGGAAGAATTTCACTAATATCATCGAGTTCAAAGCGATCAAACTGGAGGGCTAATTCTTGATTTTTACCTGCATATTTTTCACGAAAAGAAGGATGTTGAGGAGTATATATAGTTAAACCCGCTTCTTTTTCACTAAGATGTTTTAAGCGTTCTTGGATTTCGGGAATCTTACGGCGATCGCGAAAATCTTCAATAGAATCAAGATCCTGATTAAATTGAAGCTTGCCACCACTCAAAGCGCGACCGTATTCACCATGAGGATCAAACACAACCACTGTTCCGTTATTCAGAGCAACAATACGCTCGATAATGCGACCAACAGTGTAAGATTTACCCGATCCAGTCATTGCCAAGACTGCAAGATGTTCGGTAACTAGGCGATTGATATCTAAATAAGCAGGAACAACATTATCACCGGAATCATAACCAACTAAATTACCGATATGAAGACTGTTCTGTTCGTTAAATTCGTAGAAAGTACTGAGAAATTGATAGTCTACAGTTTCAACCTTTGCCCCAGGATCGAGAGCGCGACGAGGAATTTCAATCTGTCCTGTTTTAGGGTTTTTAAAACCAATGAGTTCTAGTTTGGCAATTACTTTTTCTCCCGTAATTTTTGCCCCTGGTAGTAATTCTAAATCAGTAATAGATTGTCCCATCTGGGAATTGTAGAGAATATTACTGCGGTTAATATTGGTGATGCGTCCTAGTACATCCGTTTCCGGCTCTTCTTGTTTTTCTTGGTGACGAATACGGACGAATTCTCCTCTTCTCCCTGAAAAAGAAGATGACAAAATCATAGTCAGATTATGTGGATCGCCAGTATTGCCAATTAATTTGCCTAAAATTTGCTGTTTCATAAGAGTGTTGAAGAAAGGTTATCTAAATCGGAGAGCCATAAATCTTCAATTTCCCGTTTTTTGATTTCAGATCGCAGGCTATCGCTATAGTATTCGAGAAATTTATCTAATGCTTGTTGTTCTCTTTGTGCTAATTGAATTGGTAAAGGAGTTGCCCCCGCCATCGTTAATGCCATAATTTCGGCTGCAATGTGATCGAGTGTTTTTTGATTCCAGTTTGGTTCATCCCCTATAGTTTGTAGCAAACAAGGAATATCAGTTTGAGCTGTTTTGAAGTGATAGCCAATAACTCCTAAATTTATTACATCACTAGGTTCCATGCGGGGAGTTTGAACGTTCATCCGAAAAGTTGCAGTACGTGAGTAGCTATTGAGAATGCCATAAATAAAACGTCTTTCTCCAATAGTGCAAATTGCACTATCTGAATCTTGTAATTGAGCTATTAGATCGGTGTCAATTGCTTCTGTACTTAAGATATGCTTTCTACCATCTATAGTGCGTAAGTCTTGTCTGGCTATATTTATGATCGCACCATAGCGTTCTGCTGCTAGTCCTACAACCGCCGTACCGTTAGGATTCCAAGGCTGTAATTTATCTCGATTATTTGACCAAAAATTACTAATTGCTGTGATCGCACTTTCAAAATCAGCCCGATAGCTGGCATAACTAGCAGCTTCTTGTAAAGGAACCATACTACGATCGAGAACTAAAGGACATTCTAGTAAAATTAAGTCATAACCCCGTTCTGAATTGATCGCTTTATCCGCCATTTCATAAGCTTGACGAATATTAATTAACTGAAGACGCTTGGATTGATTCTCGTAGTTGATATCGTCTAGTTCGCAAGTACTATATTGCCCTACCGTAGCAATAACATTATTCTCAACTACTAAATCGATACGGGTAGCGGCAGCAGCATAAAGAAAACCGCCAATGGTTTTAGTAATATGGGCTTGAGTAGCTATTCCTCCAACGCGAATGTTAAGGGGATTGAGCTTTTCCAGCGATCGCACTAATCCCGCTTTGGCAAACAAAGGAGCAATTCTTTCCAAGTCTCTAACCTGTTTGAGAATTCGCCCAACTGTTCCTGGTAAATTAATTTGAGATTGTATGGCTAAAGTTTGAGCTAGCGATCGCCCTTGGATATGATCAAAATTTGATGTCATAGAAAATGAAATAACTAAATTCTGTGAGGGAAAACATTAGTTAGCCCTTACTTTACTAATGCATCGGCATAAGCCGAATAAGGACTCTGATGAATTAAATTTTTACCTTTTGTCGTTATATTAGCTTCTACTACAAATCCTTGAGATTCTAGTTCAGTTAGACAAGATTGGGCTACTTGAAGATCGATGGAGAAAATCGAGGAATTTTCTAATGCAACTAAAGCTACTGTTTGGTCGGTAAAGTTTTGAGTGAGTAGGTGCAAGAGAACAGTAAAATGTTCTGCTTTGGGAACAAAAGATGTTTGCTCGATTCTTGTTGTATCAGGGGATTGACCAACAAGACTATAGAATTCTTGCAGCCAATAATGAAGTTGAGATTGACAGTCTAGTATTGCTAAAGACCATAAAGGAAGACAGGTTATGGCAAAAATTCCAGAATGAGGATGTTGACGATAATAAGCAGTATTAATGCTTAAATTATCCCATTGACCGCCAATTTGACTAGCAATTTGAAGTTGACCCTGTAATTCGTAAAGAACCTCTGGTGCAAGTAGTTTGGGTAAAAGTAAATCTTGTTGTAAGTTGCTAACGCTAGTACGAATTATTGACCATTGACAAGGGATTGAACATTCTACTGTTTTAAATGGAGGTACTAATAACAGCATCCTATTCGGTTTTTGCGCCGAATCATACAATGATTTTTGCCTTGCCTCATCTGCCTCTTGAAAATCTTTACCGAATAAGAGATAGATTCCAGACTCAGGCAAATCTTTTTCTGTGGTTTTCGCTGACAAGACATCTTGTAAAATGCGACTGCGACGATGATTAGCTAAAGTTCCTATTAACCAAATAGGGATATCCATAATGTTTATATCTGCTGCTTTCTTTAGGGGTTTTGCTTTCCTTCCTTTGGAAACGTAAAACTTTCCTCCTTGAATTTTTATTTTGCCAGTCGATAGGTTCGGATTAGAAAACCCTTGTTGACTAGCCTTTCAGCTTCTTCTGAATCTAATTGGGGATCTTCTCCAACTTCAATAGCTTTAACAATAGTTGTCCAGTGATCGCATGATATCTGGACGCCTTTAAGTATCTCTTCTGCTCTTTCTCTACATTCTCGATGATGTTTTTCTTTGAGGGTGATCGCTTTTTGTAAGTTGCCTACTTCTTCTAGCTTGCTCAACGTAAGAGGGGGATAAGGAGGTTGTTTTTTGATTTTTAAGAGGGCAATTAATCCTTGTTCAAGAGATTGGGAATTAGCATCATTTAAAAGATTTTTGTAGTAAGCCGTAATCGCATTTTCTAAGGAGAGAACTTTCCCTGATAAATTATCTAGCTGTCGTTTTGGTTCTTTTAGCAGAGTTTCACATGCTGCGTCCATTAAAGGTTTGAATTTACCAAATTTGGCGGCTCTATCGTAACTAAGATCATCTCGTAGATGATCAGCTTTTTCCTCTTTAATTTCTTCTAATACATCCTCAATGTAGCCAGGCTGTTTAACCAAAGATGAAAGATCGGATAATGCTGGGGGATAGTAAAAGTTATCGGGAGGGTTATCTAAGATTTGTTCTAGTTTAGTTAATCTATTTTGAGTGTCTACTAGTCTTTGGTTTAATTGTTCGTAAGCTTGTTTGAGACGCAAAAACCCCTTGACAATATAACCATCTATTTCCTTTAGAGGGGTTTCGTTGTTGCTATCTAGTTTAATTCCAACTTCTTTAGCTAATTGTGTTAACTTATCGATCGCATTAGCTACCTGTAAATCTTTAAGATATTGACCGAGAGTTCCAGGTTTTGTTTGTTGTTGTTGTCCTGTGCTTCCTTGGGGTGTGCTGGTATGCAATGCACCATCTAAAATATTATTGATTTTCTCTAAAGATAAAGTAAATAGGTTTATGGGGAAATAGTCTAAATCTTTTACTTCGGTTTGCATTTCTACTCGAAGAGATTCAATGCGATCGCGTATTTGGGTTTCTACCTCTCTAACCTTACCCGCAAAAATTTCAGCACGGCGTATCTTTGACCACAGAGGTTTGTCATTATCTTCAAAGTTAAGGGTTTTTATATTTTCATCGTATTGCAGAGAACTATAATCACTCCGTAAATAAACTTTTTCTACTGCTTGAATTAATTCCAGTCTTATTTTTGCTGATTGTTGTAATATTTTTTTCTGTTGTTCAATCGAACAATTCCTATCACGATTATTTTCTAGAGCTTCTAGTTTGTCTATGCATTTCTTACTATCTTTAATTGCAGCTTTAGCGATGAGGGTTTTTGTTCCTTTAGTGTGATCAAAATATTCTCCGACTTTGCCTTCTCCGAAAACCAAAGCAATATCTTCAATAATCTTAGGATAGTCATCATTCAACCAATTTTCTGCTTCTTGAATTAGGTTATTTAACTCGCTGCGAGTCCGCAATACATACTGTTTATTTTTACTACCTGTAACTGACTCGTTTTTGGCAAATTCTATCCCACAGGCTAAAGTCATCCACTCGATAAAAATATCGTTAGGTTTAGCTTTTTCCCAGGTATAACCCCAAAACCATTCTCTTTTAGCTGCTTCCATCGTCCAATATTGATTTTGCAGGAGGCGATTAAGGATTTTGACCAAAAAAGCAGGAAAAACTGCACGGGCATTTTCATCGAGAGAATCAAATAAATAGGCTCTTTCGTCAAGATCGTAGCCTTCGCTTTTAGCTTGAGGTGTAAGTTCCAACTTGCCCAGAATTTCGACTACTTCTTCAACTTTAATTGTTTCGTGATCGAGTAATTTAGATAAAGAGTTGGAATCTTCTTGTTCGATTAATAAATAACGCCAAGCTTGAAATAATAATTGCTTTTCTTCTTCTTTGAGTTTCCCAGCAGGACGTAAAGGAAAAGCGATCGCACCACGTTCTTGTAGTTGTTTGCGCCATTGTTTGATTTCTATTTCTAAAGGACGCAATAAAGAATCAATCCGATTGGAAAATGAATTCGTAAAGACATTACGATCTAATTTAAAACCGATGCAATCTGAGTTAGGAATACCCACTTGATGTAGGATAAATTCTTCACTGTCGGATAGTTGATACAGCAATAAATAATTATGAGCGTTTTTTAATGTATCTGAGGGAGGATGGGCAAAAATATCGACGAGTGATCGCGATGAGGTGAAAGCAAGAACTGGTGTTCTGCCTTCTTGTGCGAATTGGCTGGAAACTTGACGACATAGTGTTTCTAATTCTTCAATTTTATTAACCCATGCCAGAATTAATCTTCCTTGAGGATGAATTTTTAGGGCGTTGTAGCTAACTAATCCTCCAGCGCGCCCTCTTGCAGTAGTGATCGCGACTACGTCATCTTTTATACCAGCATTTACAGGGTTATAATCCCAATTGCGGTCTAAAATCCGCATAATACCCGTTAAGGCTTGCTTGTGCTTTTCAGCTGTTGTCTGTTCTTGTTTAATCGCCCGTTCGTAAGCATTATTAAAATCTGGATCGCGGAAGATTAGGGAATTCTGGTTTTGTTGTCGATAACGGATGTTAAGTCTACCTAACATGGCAATACTACAACCAATATGGGTAGATAAAGAATGTTCTAAGTCGCCTTCCCCAATAAAATGTCTCCACAATGCTCTAGCTGCATCTTCCCCCGCAGGATGAGGATAAAGAAGATTTACCAGTTGAATAAATTCGTTGCGCTGTAGAGGAATAAGCAGGGTTGTTTTACCCGTCTTGTTTTGAGTTTCGTGAATAGCATAGGTACTCAGGTTTGCTAGTAGTTGATATAGATCTAAGGGTTCGTCGATTCCGCCTAATTGCCAACTACCAAGAATACGAGTGAACTTAGCATCTCGTAAAGCTTGAGAACATTCTAGTTCGTCCCATTCTACCCTGCGATATCTCAGGCATATCGGTTCGTCATATTCATTAACCGCATGTAGAAGTGCATTTAAAGTCTTATTTTCCCACTCTGTTATGGCTATTGGCAATTGACCATATAGTAACTGCTTAGCTACTGGTAGGTATTCGCGGTCTAGCTGGAGTTCTTTGATGGCATTGCGATCGAGGACGTATTGGCTAATGCGTTGGGAAACTTCGACTGCTTCATCAAATATAGAAGCTACGGTTAGTGTTTCATTCGAGCCACGAGTGCGTCGGTTGCGGAGAATTTCATCAACGTTTGCCATGATCACGTTAAACCAGCCGAAATTTCCCCCACTCATAGCATAAGCTGCTTCTACCAATCCAAGAGGATAATTTTCCGTTAGTTTTCCTTCTTCGCCAATGGTTTTGACAAAATCGCTGACATCGGCAAAAGCATTATTCGCTAGTTCGACAATTTCAAACCGTCGTGCCGTAGATTGAATTTCTCTTAACTCATCTCCAATGGCGGGAGAACATAACGCAACGTATCTCAACCAGGGTAACTTACGTCTGGGATCTTCTTCTTTGATCGCTTTACCCATTAATTTAATTGCTTTACCATCAAGATGCTTAATATCTTGAGACTCCAAACCATAGGTAGCTGATTCCGCTGCGGTTTCTAATTCATCGAGGGCAATGAGAATATATTTAATATTGAACTCACCAAGATATTCATAAGCAGCATTGCAAAGACGGGTTACTAAATAAGGGTCTTCATAGAGAGTTTCATCAGAGTGATTTTGATCTATTTCCAGTGCTGCTGATAACTTCTTCTCGTCAAAACCTTGAGTAATCAGACGGTTATAGGCTTCTTCAGCGATCGCGCCTTGAATAGAATTATCAAAAACGCCCTTGGCTAAAGGCAAAAGAGACTTATACAAACCGTAACCAAACCAATTATCAACGTTATGATATTCGTTAGCAACTTGACTATAACGGATATATAAACCTAAATACTGATCGCGATCTGCCTCATTATCAAATAGTTTTGCTTCTTCAAGCGAACCATTTAAACTTCTAACCATCCAACCAGCAGAAGAATCGTTAATTTGGCTAATTAGTTCGTAAGCCAAGCGAGATTTTCCCACGCCCCATTGGGCAATAATGCCGAATACATGGGCGAACTTTTCATCTTCACGATCTACCAGATGGATAAACTGCCGAAATTTACGATAAAAACCACCCTGTCCTACGATAGGATGACTCGGAGGATAATTAGAAACACCAGTAGCAGCCCAGCGATGTTGTGCAACGATTTTTTCCATGGGAGCGAAGTTAAAAGCTATATTTCTAGATTACCCAGTTTAAGAATCTTGTTGTGCCGAGTACCAATTTTCTATTGTTAAATCCTTAAAATTAATAAAGTCAGAAAGATATTTTTCAATCTTGTCTCGCTTTTTAGAATGGGGTAACCTGTAACAACCAAATAGAATTTCATGCCAAGTAATCGAGGAAATGGCAATTTCGGCAAAATGAAACTGCATTTTGTTAATTACTGCTTGGTTTGGTTGAATTTTAAGAGGCTCGGATAGAATATTAGTATCAATTAAGTATTTACTCATATGGGAAGCGCTATCCTTCAGGACAAATTTACGTCACGTCCGATTCCTCGATCTCGAACATCACCCCAAATCTCTTCTGTATCTATTTCTATTCCTTCTTGCTGCATTTCCGTTCTTAATTTAGTAACTTCTTGCCAAAAATTTGTTTTTGTAGAAGGAGATTGACGACGGTGGATTTCTTTTTCTATGGCATTTACGAAAAAATCTTGTAGATTGTCAGTGCTACCTGCTATTTGTTCAGCTTGATAGAGTAGTTCTGATGGAAGTGTGAGCGAAATAACTTGAGATTCACTCATAAAGTAACTGCTATATTGTATCGTTATTATTGCATATTGTGGAGGTTGGCTTCTTTAATTCTATCCAAGATTCACAGCTACTACGAATTGCAGCAGTAACTGAATTACCAAGACGGTTAAAATATTTGGCACCAAGTACCCGATAGCAGCTATCGGAAAAATCTGGATGAATACTATAGCTAGAGGGTTGTCCGCTACCACCTGGGTTAAATTGCCATACTTGTTTTTGTAATAAAATTGAGATTGCAGAAGCTAATTTTGATTCTAAAGAAGTTAAATAATTTGGTTCTGTTGTAGAAACGGGAGTAAGCAGAGATACTCCCAGATAATTTAAGACTCTGATTATTAGTTCAGCTAAAGTACCACAAAGGATTTCTTCTCCTGTAGGAATAGTAATAACAACCAAAATTTGTTGGGGTTGATGAAATTGATTGATTTGAGATTCGGGTAATTCTAGAGATAATTTACCTGCTATTCTTTCTGCACTCCAGGCTTCCTGAGTAAAGACTATTTGAGCCAGAAGAAAGATCCAAGGGCGAGATAGTACCCAGCGCATTGTGGATTGACTAACTGTATCATCAGGGTTGATTTCTTCTAAGGTTAAATCGAAATATATTCCAGATAGTACATTTTTTGCTTTTTGGTTTTCGATTTCCCATGTTTCACCAGCAGAAAGGGAAGAAATTGGCAATTGTAATATTCGTCCTTTTACCCAATTGATAGCAGGATTAAGAGGATCTACATCAGTGAGAGTTGATTCTGGCTTACCTTGTTTATCTTCTATTAAAGATGCGGTTGCTCCCAAGATTCTTAATATTTTAGGCGTTGCTGGCGCTTGTTCTGCTGGTATGCTGAAGAGTATTTTTTCTAATTCCGTAAAATTAGTGGGATTTATAGTTGAATCTGTGATTTGCTCCATGATAGTCTCTGAAGCTTGACCTAAGACACTGATTGCTTGAGTTAGTTCTGTTATATCTCGTCTGTTGCCTAATTCTTGTAACCGTGCAGCAATAATCCTACTCCAGGCAATTCGGATATCGAGTTCGCAACTTAGGATTGCTGCACAGGCTTCTTGAAGATTGGGTAAGCTTTGTAATAATTGAACAGTAGTAGGTGTAGCAACCGCCCAGCGATTATCTGAGGATAATCTCCAAAGTCCTAATTTTTCTCCTGTTTGTAATGATTGAAGTTCAGAAGCGTTAACTTCGCCGATGGTTAAGAGTTTCTCTAAAGCATGAATGGTAGAAGTTTTAATTGTCATCACTAGCTAGATGAATTAATAAAGTGTCGGTTATCTATGTCGTGATAACCACATCCCGTGAAAATCATTGTCCATAGTCCAAATTCCTGTCGTAATAAGTTATTACAATTTACTCAATCACAAGGGTAAATATTGAACACGGTTGGTAAATTCCTCTGGTTCGCCTAGTTTAGCAATTAATTCTAGATCTCTGATGCAGTCTCCAATATTAACTTTTTGTTGATGGGCATAAATAATGCCTAAAAAATTGATTCCCTTTGCTTGACGGCGATTAGCTTCGATCAGAAAGTCCCGATCTCTAGAGAACATAACGCGATTTAATTCAATCGCACGTTCCAGTAAATCTATATCTGCTGCACCAATCCGATTGTCTTCTTGAATAGTTAGGACATCAACACCCCTTAAACGCAAACCGATTGTGATTGCTTTAGGAACTTGTTCATCCATATACAAAGCAATAGTCATGTGATTAAACCTTCACTCCTCATTCTGGCTGCAAAAGGAGACTCTCCCGCTTCTATTCGTTGTTGTTCGGCTTGTTGGTAGTTTTTTTCTATTTCAGCGTCTATTTCTTCTCGATAATCGCTGTAGTAAGCCAAAGCTGAGTAGATTTGACCCAAGGTTAAATGGGGATATTGAAAGCTTAATTCTTCTGGACTCCAACCATAAGCTTTAACGGATGTTACTAATTCAATTACTTTCATTCGCGTTCCTGCGATTATCGGAACATTATTTTCATTAAATTCTATGTATTTGTATTCGGTTTTAGTATTTGACATGGTTTTTAAATTTATAAATCAGAAGATGGTAAATAGTTGGGATCGAGAACTTGTTGGATCGTAAAAGGACAATTTGTAGGAAAATTTCTTATTCCTGTTTCTTTTATTGCATCTCTTCTACCACGACTATATGCTTTAGTTATTGCTTCAGGATCGTCTAATAATCTTTTTAAATTGGGCATATCTTCAATATAGTCATTAATGTTATCTCGTTTGCGATCGCTAATATCTGTCCAGCTTTTACTGTATTTTTCTGGTTGATATTGCCATTTAAGCAAATGCTGATAGATTAATCTGAGGCTAGATATTATTTTATTGCGTTCACTTCTCCCCAAGGTTTCTATTTCTTCGATTAAGTTTTCTAAGTCTAGTTGGTTAAAGTTTTGGTTTTTAATAATTGTGCTGTTTCTTCCAGCCATAAATGATAATTGCGATTGTATAATTGAGTTAGTTTCGGTATTTTAACTGTCATAATTGTAAATTCAGAAGTTAGGAGTCAGAAGTTAAGTTTATTTCTTTTATCACTTCGTAAAAAGCATCTAGATCGGGAAATAGAATTGGTTGATCGGGAATTTCGTAGCCTTGGCGTGTAAGTTTTGCCAGAATTGCTTTATCAGGTTCTATCTCTCCTTTTTGTAATGCTGTTTGAGCGTTTGTGAGTTCTGTTTCCGTTAGTTTTCCTTCGATTAATGCTTCAACTAAAAATTTTGCAGCAGTTGTCAGCTTTTCTGATTCGATTAAACATTCATGATAAAATTTAATTTCATGACCAATTTTTTCTTCGAATTGGCATCTTGGGATTTGTAACTTGGCGATCCATTCTTGGGTAATGTGAGGTTGTGCCATTCCTGTAGCAAAACTCATAATCTGAATTTGCATTACAGGATGATTTAAAACATATTCCAGATAATAACGATTAATTTTTTCATCTGAGTAACAACGTAATCTAGCAACTGTAGAACCTGCTGCTAAATCATTAGATAGAGAAGGAATGACAATTGCTTTTCCTATAGTTCCATCTTTAGTAAAGGCAATATCACCTTCTTTTAAGTGGATTTGTGGTTGCTCATCATATTTATATTTTTTAATTGATACTAAAGAGTCAAAATCTATTATTCCATTTGAAAATTCAACTCCTCTCAGTAACCAAGGTCCCTCATCTGTATAATGCTCGGTAGTTAAACCTTTCCAACCAATCATTGCCGAAATTTCGACAAGATTAGCTAAAGGTTCAGTATTTATATTATTTTTTCTGAGATGCTGAAGAAGACTTAAACGATTAGGTGAATTAAAATTAATATCTAACCTTTGTTCAAGATCTTTTACTTCAACACGGCCATGAATTTTCTTTGTTTCTAGTTGTTGTTCCCAAAGTAATTCATTTTCAAATATTTTTTTAGCTTCTTGCTCTAATTCTTTTGATCGCTCTCTTAATTTCTCTGCCAACCGCACCTTATCCCCAATATAATTTTGAACGGCGCGATCGGGTATTGGAATAGGTAATGAACGAACATGATCGTTTACTAAATTAAGTTGACCTGTTGTGCCACTTATACCTTGTTCAATAGCACGCTCACCCCACCAGGAAGATAAAAAAGAGCAAATATAACTAGAATCATAGGATTTATCAATTTCTATACGAGCAATATGTTGATTTGTAAGAGGTTGACTATTTCCAAAATAAATAGAGACTCTTCCTATACTTCCAGCACCCGTTAAATTTAGAAGTATGTTTTCATTTTTAACAAAGAATCTTTTTAAAGTTGCTGCTTGAGTTGGAGATACCCAATCAATTTCCTCATTTGAAGCAATCAAACCTAATACATTTCTTGTTTTCAAACATGGATGACCAGAAGAACTATATTTTGGATGAGGTCCAGGACTGATAGTATTAACGCAAATATCTTGTAGTTTCTTCCAATTATCCCAGTTTTTAATTTTTCTAATTGCTTTGGTTATTTCTGGTCTATAAGATTGTGCTGAGATCAGAAATCCTATTTCATCTGCTTCGACTCTATTAAAGTGAAATGCACTACGAAAACTATCAACTGCCATTAATAATAACTTTTAACCTCTATTAACTCTAAATCCTGACTACAAGACTATTCCCCTCTAACATAAGCACCAACGATCGCAGCTAAATCATTAGATACCCCAGAACTATAATCCTCCACGTTATTCTTAACCAAATAACCCAAAGTATCCGCTACTGCCATAAATACATCTGGTTGGCGTTCGTCTTGAAACTTGTTGCTGTCATCTGCCCTAGCTTTGCGTTTCTGGAGATATAAAATACTGGTTTTTGCCCCCGTACCCGATAACTTAAAAGTATCCGAGGGTAAACTAATTACCGCTTTGACGATCGCTTTACCACCGTGAAACTGTCCCGTTGCTTCGTCTTTCTTGCCCATAATATATTCCCGCACATAGCGATCGCCTGAATTACATAACACCCCGTCTGGTAAGACGATTAATAATCTGCCTCCTGGTTTTAATAATTGCAAACAGCGATCGATAAATAGCACCGCAGGATCGATACTGGGTTTGGCTGGCTTCCAAACGCCTTTTGTATCAGGTTTTCCTCCTAAAGCTCTACCAGCTACAGAAGGTTCATAATCGTAAATCGTCTTTTTACTCCCTTCTCGTAACTTCAAATCTGAGCGAAATTGCTCTAAAATCCGTTCTTTTGCTTGTTCGTAAGCTTTTTTAGCCTTTGCCTGATTCTTACTAAACTTAGGTGTACCAAAGGGCGGATTAGTACAAATTAAATCGTAACTACAGGGCTGTAATTGTTCGCTAATCAAAGAATCATTAGTCCGGAAAATTTTCGCTTTCGGCGCACCCAATAATGCCATGTTTACCCGCGCTAAAGTAACCATATCCTGGGAATTATCCGCACCAATAAAACTATGTTGGCACATATCGGCAAATAACTTATCCCGTCGCACATCATCGGCGGTTTCCTTCCCCAGAATTTCTAATAGCGATCGCTCTAAATAACCCAAAGCCACCGAACCAAAACCATAACTACCACAAGCAGGATCGCAAAAGCGAAAAGCAGGCTTACCATCTTCACCCCGCGCTGTTAGCAATTCGGGAGTTTCCTCTTTAATATCGTGAAAGGCAATACCCAACATAGCTTGCTTAACAGGTGCAGGGGTTAAATATACTCCCATTCCTTCGGGTTTAAACCTGCGTCGTAAAAAGACATCTAATACTCTACCTAAAACATCCGCAGCGATATCTGCTAGAGTACCTTGGGACTTAACAACTTTCTCCTGATTATTAGTTACTGGTCCCAAATTTTGTATTAAATCTAATAACGTCTCATAATTGCGGGGTTGTCCCAGTCTGAGGTGAGTTTGAGCATCAAAAATAGCGTGAGATTCCTTGAGATCGTCTGTTACTACAAAATCGGGATGGGATTTAAAAAAGTCAAAAGCTGTTTGAATTTGGGCTACTGCTTCCTTCTCATGTTCCTTGATGTATTCCAGAGTAAAAACCTTATCTAAAGATAGTGTTTGATCTTGATATTTAAACTCCAAATCCGATCCTTCATGGAGCAAACGAAAAGACTCTAAAAACAGAATCTTAGTAACTTCCCGCACAATATCATTAGAGCTAGAAATATTATCCCGTACATTTTGATAAACCTGTTCGTGAAACTCATCAAACCCCCGCATCAGGCGATCGTACATCTTCATCGACCAACGATATGTAGGATCTGCTTTAATCCTTTTATATTCGTTAATTTCTTGAATTGTGGGCAAGCGGTCTATTTCATAAGGAGGATGACCCAAATCAAACACGATCTTGTTTTGTCCATCCGTAACAATGGCAAACTGGGGATACTCATCTTCGGTCGTATCGGGAGAAGGTAAGGTATAAGATTTCTCCTGTACATAGTTAGCATTAGCTTTATCCCAATGTCCCTCAGCTAAAACCAACAGGAAGATACGAGCCGTTTCTACCCCTTGATATTGACCCCAAACAATGGCTGCTGCTTCATTTTCATCATCGCTATGTAATTTAATTTCGCGATCAAATCCTGCACTTTCCTGCTGTTTACACAGAGTCTCCAATCTCTCTTTAATTTGGTTATTTCCCGATTGCTCTTTAGTTTGCTGCTTTGCCATATTTTTTTAATGAAAATAATATTATTTGCTAATTCTCATAAGGGCGAACAGCCGTTCTCTCCCCTACCGATTGCTCCTAATTAACCCTGGTCCAAATACCTCTAACCCCGATGCTTCCTTTGCCAAGGCTTTAATCTGGGCTTCGCTAGTAATAAACTTTTCAGGTAATTGGCGGCGAATTTCGCGAGGATGCATTGGTTTACCGACCTTAGCTTTGACAATTTCTGCGATCGCGTCAATTAATTCTTCTTGTTCACTACGCTGTCCTAATTTAACTAATGTTTTACCCTCCACGGTTTCGATCTCGATACCATCCATACAGGTAAGAAATAACTTTAGTTGTATTTTGGACCAATTACTACCTCCTTCTTTTGCTAATTCCCATACTTTGCTTAACTCTAAAGGTTCGCGGTTCAATACAGATGTTATATCTTTATAAATTTCTGGTGTCATTTTGTCTTAGTAACTCCATGAACACGATCAAATAATTCCTGCGCTTCAAGATCGATTAATTTTCTTTGCTGTTGTAAGTCTCTATGCTTTCTATGATGGCGTAATAACTTTTCTTCCCAAGAAATGCGAACATCTAAATCTATATCGGGAACCACTAACCGGGGAATATTTTCTGGGCGAATATATTGCTGAACGCTACCTATAGTCATCCCTGCTAACTGTTTCCGAATTACTTTGGTATTTAGTACCAAAGCCCATGCAGCAGGAGTTTCTCTGAATCTTAATCGTTCCCAACTGTCGGTTACATATACCTGGTCTGAAGGCATTTCATCCATAAAGACTACTCGCGAAGGGGTAACAAATGTTGAAATTAATACTTCCCCTTTAGTTAAAGGTCGATTGAAAACACGATATGGCGATCGCCAATCTGACTCTGCTTCAGGAAGAGAAAAAGTTAAGTCGCGATCAATATCTCTCACGCGAAGATATCGTCCTATTTCGGGGGACTTAGACAATCGGCTTGTAGCTATTTTTTTATCTAATAGCACGCTTAAAGAAATCCATCCTGATTCTTGTTTTAAACGAGCTAATTGATAAGACAATCTGACATGGTTTGGTACTAAAGAATCTGCGATCGTCTTACCAGGAAAAAATTGCCCAGGATTCAATGGGCGATCGTCAAAATTCACTTCAGTTTCTTTTAGCTTTTGAGCTACATAGCTTTCAACTTCATCAATTAAACGGACTCTCAGTTGGTCATTATCTAATACTTGTTCATTCCAATCCCAAATTTCATGGTGAAGTATTCGGGCATCTTCCATGGGAGGGATAGGAAGATAGAGTTGTGACAATACTTTTAAACCCACACGAGCTAAAATTGACATTCCCTGTCGTTGAAGTAGATAAGCCTCATAGGGTTTTTGATTGAGACAGATTGCTAACCAAGTATTTAATGGCTCTTTGATTCCCCGTATTAAAATACAATTTCCATCAACTGGATGCCGAGGTAGCCTGAATGTGGCGATACTAGCTCTTAATGGGAGAATCTTATTAATCACAACATCTCCAGGTTGGACACAATATTTCTTTTCAATAACTGGAGAATTCCAATGTTGATGATCTAGATCGAAACTTAATTCCTTTAAATTAACCTGACGGTAAATTGGTGTTGATTCAATCCTGCGATCGTATTCTTTCGTTCCTTCGTTGGTACTAACTCGCCAACCTTCGATACAATCGCCTAGCTTTTTTAACTCAATTACATTGTAATTACCTCTAAAAATTAACGTTGCATCACTACAAAACAAGTCCGCGCTCCAGGACTCTTCTCTAAGCAATGTTGATGGACCGATCCTAACAACCTTTATCATAAGATCTCAAACTATCGTTATTTAATGGTCAGTGTGATCGGCGAAGCTATGCATCCGACGATCAGGATAAAAATTAATTACCTAATTAAGTATATATTATCTTTTTTTGTTTATGTAAACTCACAAAATATTATTTGACTTTTGTAATTGATTTGTATACTGTGAATTATATTGCCGAGATTGTATTTAAGTAAACTCACTTTTTAAATAAGCAAACTTCATGTGGGTTCGTCCTGCGCGATTTCGCGGAAAGATGTTTTAAGCGATCGCTAGTTTGTGCTGAGAAATTTTCGGAAATAACATTATGCAATTACCAACAAAAAAACGTTCAAAACCTTATTTTTGGGCTACTTCAATATCTAATCTGCTAGGTGAAGATAAACAATGCAGGTATTCAGTCTGGCTGAATGCAAACTATGAAATCGAAAAACTTTCTAGTGATAGTGACTTTTCCGCTCACGATGAAATGGTCAAAAACAGAGCTAGACAGTACCGAGGACAAGGCATAAAAGTCTATGTTGAAGAGCAAAATTCTTTCCACATTCCAGGAAAGATAGCGACTGTAGGTGGAAGACCAGATCTAGTAGTCTTAGAGGGCGATCGCATTATTATTGAAGACTGCAAGTCAGGCAAACGTAAAAATGCCCACAGATTTCAAGTTCTAATCTATATGCTTCTATATCGATTTTCCCCCATGGGGAAACAACTTTGTAGCGATCGTGTCCTTACAGGGAGATTGGTTTATAGCGACGAGGCGATCGATATCTTGCCTACTGAATTAGATGAACAGTTTAAAAACTCTTTTAGTCAGATGATTTCTATGCTTTGCGCTTCAACTCAACCCCCTAAAATTCCTAGCTTCTATGAGTGCAAATATTGCAATATTCCCAATCACTTCTGTTCTGAAAGAAAAGCAATTGAAGAACCAACAGAAAATAATGACCTTTTTTAAATTTTGAATCATGCTAACAGACAAGGAATTCAATAAATGGTGTCAAGAAAATCAAATTGGCAATTTAAGTAAACAATTGATTGAACAAATTCGCTCTGCTCCTCCATCTCGCCATGTACAAGGGAGAAGAGGTAACGTTTGTGGCCGTTATCCAAGTAGAAAAATGGAACTAACGGTTCAATATGAGTCTCATCGAGTCGAGCTACCGCAAATAATGCTATTTGAGAGAGAATCCAATGTTCTCGAATATTACGATCAACCTCCATCAATCAAGCTTATCTATGAGGGCAAAAATGGTAAAAGGTTGGGACTACTTCACACTCCTGATTTTTTTGTCATAGAATCCGACGGTGCTGGCTGGATTGAATGTAAAACAGAAAGTGAACTTAAAAAGTTAGAAAGAAAAAATCCTAATCGCTATTACTGTGATGACGATGGAAACTGGCATTGTCCTCCAGGAGAAAAGTATGCCGAACAGTCAGGTTTATTTTATCGAGTATGTTCGGATAAGGATTTTAACTGGATTCTTCAACGTAATTTAATTTTTTTGGATGATTATTTTCGCAATCCATCACCTTATGTTGAGGAATCT
This sequence comes from Xenococcus sp. MO_188.B8, assembly GCA_030065615.1. GTDB lineage: Bacteria > Cyanobacteriota > Cyanobacteriia > Cyanobacteriales > Xenococcaceae > Xenococcus. Next base: position 20,371 of record JASJDR010000067.1, read on the forward strand.
GCCAAAAAATCAATCATTTCAATCATAACCACCCAAACTGGAATTACTCTTGCTGAATTATTAAATTCAGCAAATGAATATACAGCAGATGACATTTATAACTTGATTATTGCAAATGAAATCTATATCGACTTAGAAAAATTTTTGCTGGTAGAACCGATAAGAGTAAAAGTATTCAGTAATAAACAAACTGCGGAAGCATTCAAGTTAATCAGTTATGAATCAACTGTGAATTCGAGTACTGATATTATTTCTCCAGTTGTTCGTATCGTTTCTGGAAGTCAGGTTTGTTGGGATGGAAGGGGGTTGAAAATCCTTCATGCAGGAGAATCAGAAATTACTCTAATCGGGGAGAAAGATGAACCTATAGTTCTTAAAAGACAGGTATTTGAGGAGCTAGTTCATCGAGGAAAAATTACTAATCTTCAAACTCAGAGGATGGAATCGATTCAGAAAGAGGCATGGGAAAAATTCCAGATGGCAAGCCCAGAAGATCAAGCTGAAGCTCTTTGTCGTTATGAAGCCATCAAACCTTATCTAGAAGGGAATCCACCTGAAAATGAAACTACCTCAAGGCGCACAATACGCCATTGGAAATCTAAATATCTTGAGGCAAAGCACAAATACAATTGTGGGTTAATTGGACTTCTTTCTCGTCGTCACGCCAAAGGAAATCGTACCCAAAAACTACCACAAGAAACTATCGATCTGATAGAAAAAGTTATTTCTGAGAATTATGAAACCATAAAACAAAAAAATATCCTCTCTGTATATGGTTCATTACTTATTCTCTGCGAAGAAAAAGGAGTTCTCGAACCAAGTTACTTTACTTTCACGAAAAAAGTACGCGATCGCTCTATCTATGAACAAACGAAAGCCCGTCAAGGTCGTCGCGCTGCTTACCAGCACAGGAAATTTTACTGAGAATTAAGTAGAACTACTCCTCGTCATGGAGATCGACCTTTTGAAATCGGTCATATAGACCATACAGAAGCAGATATAGAATTAGTGTCTTCAGAAACGGGTCGTAATTTGGGTCGTCCCTGGCTAACTCTTCTAACGGATGCCTATTCTCGACGCATACTGGCTATCTATATGACTTTCGACCCACCTTCATATCGTTCATGTTTGATGGTTTTGAGAGTTTGTGTCAAACGTTACGGACGATTACCTCAAACTATTGTCGTAGATAACGGTGCAGAATTTGGAAGCACTTACTTTGAAACTCTTTTAGCTACTTTCGAGTGTAATAAAAAACAAAGACCTCCAGCCCAAGCCAGATTTGGCTCTGTTTGCGAACGTTTATTTGGAACTACGAACACACAGTTTTTCAACAATCTTAAAGGAAATACCCAGATAACTCGCAATGTGAGACAAGTAACTAAATCAGTTAATCCGCAAAATCATGCTGTATGGACTCTAGCTTTTCTGTACGATTATCTTTGCCACTGGGCATATGAGATATACGATACGACAGATCATCCAGCACTAGATCGAACTCCACAAGAAACTTTTGCTCAAGGAATGCTGCAAGGTGGCGAACGTTCTCATCTTATGATTCCTTACAACAAAGATTTTTGTATGCTAACTTTGCCTACGACTCCTAGAGGAAAGGCAGAAATAAAACCAGGTCAAGGAGTAAAAATTTACTACATTTATTATTGGTCGAATCTTTTTCGAGATCCAGAGCTAGAAAATACTTCAGTACCTATAAAATATGATCCTTTTAATATAGGAATTGCCTATGCTTATGTAAAAGGTCAATGGGTTGAATGTATTTCTCAATATCATGCCGATCTGCGACAGCATTCTGAAAGGGAATTAAAATTAGCTAGCACTGAGTTACGCAAACGTAAGCAAAATTATTCTAAAAGCAATAAAGTATCTGCTAAGAAATTAGCTAAATTTATTACTTCTGTTGAAGGACAAGAGTTGTTATTCGAGCAGCGATTGAAAGATTTAGAAACACAGAAAGTAATTCAAATTATTGAAGAAAATCTTACTCCTTTAACCACGAATCGTAAAGATCAACGGATTGAAAAAGCTGCTGAACTAGACCCAGAATACAACGAACTAGAATATTACGATATTACAGAGTCATCTTGGTCTGATGAAGATGATTTTGATTTTTCTTTCGATGAACTTGAAATTTACGATGAGTTTTAATAGCTATGGCTTCACAAAAAGGTTTTCCTCAAGAATTGCTTAAGGAGTCTCCAGAAAATAGAGTTGCCTACTTTGAAAAATACAAAGTTAATCATCCTAAACTACAAAAAGCATTTAACCAATTATTAGATGCTATTTATAAGCCAGATAAGGGATCTCTAATTTTTTTGTATGGACCCACAGGAGTTGGGAAAACAACTCTTAAAGAAAAAATTATACAAGAGTTGATTAGACGAGCATTGCCACAACTGGAAGTAGATAAAGGTCGAATTCCAGTTGTGGCAGTAGAAGCAGTTGCTCCAGAATCAGGGAATTTTAATTGGAAAAATTTTTATACACGTTCTCTTATTGAGTTAGAAGAACCCCTAATAGATTACAAAATTGATTATGGAGAAAATGGCATTCGCCGTAATAGTGAAGGAGAAATAATTATTGAATCTAGAATTGCTGCTCATGTATTACATAGAGCATTAGAAAAATGTCTCAAATATCGTCGTCCAGATGTATTTTTGATTGATGAAGCTCATCACCTTGGCATTATGTCTAGTGGTCAAAAACTTAAAAATCAGCTGGAATGTGTTAAATCTTTAGCTAATATGAGTGGAACAAATCTTGGTCTAATAGGTACTTATGATCTACTAATTTTTCGTGATTTAGGTGGTCAATTATGCCGTCGAAGCATTAATATTCATTTTTCTCGCTATAAAGCAGATTATGCCCAAGACATTCAAGCATTTAAGAGTATTTTATTGACTTTTCAAAAACATTTACCATTATCTCAAGAACCAAATTTAATCGATAACTGGGAATATTTTTATGAAAGAAGTATCGGCTGCATTGGTATTTTGAAAGACTGGCTTACTCGAACTCTACGAGATGTTCTATATCAACGAGAAGAAACAATTAAGCTAAAACATTTAAAAGCCCGAATGTTATCTGTTTCCCAGTGCAAACAAATATCAGATGAAATTGTTGAGGGAGAAGATTCTTTAAAAGAGACAGCTCAAGAAATTGAAGACCTTAGAGATACTCTTGGACTCAAAAAAATATCTTCAAATAATAACCAGAAAGAAAAGTCAAAACGAAATCATAAAGTTGGTCAGCGAAAACCAAAAAGAGATACTATTGGGACAAAAAATAATGCACAATAAAGAATTACAAATTTATCCTTTTTATGATGCACAACAGTTAAATTTTTCTGATAGAAGCCGACTCTATCCCATCTCACCTATTGGTATCGGAACAATATTTACAGAAAGTTTGACTAGCTATATCTCTAGATTAGCTGAAGTCCACTGTGTCAAGACAGGCATATTACTCATGCATGAGATTGCACCTCTAATGGGTAGTAATTCTAATCTAAGCTCTGAAAGATATTGTGTTCAAAAAATTCAAGGAAAAGAAGGTGGAATAGATAAATTATTTGCTAATGCTACCAAATCTTTTAATGGCATAGGAGAATGGACAATCAGTTTGATCCAAAATTTGGAGTATTTAACTTCTGTTCAAGACTTATCGTATTTAACTTTGATTTCTTGGAAAGAAGTGTTATCAACAAGAAATTTATTGAAAAAACACCGCGCTTGGTGTCCTTTATGTTTTCACGATTGGAAAAATACTCAAGCTACTTTGTACGAGCCATTAATTTGGAATCTTGAGCTAGTTAAACTATGCCCTCAGCATAATACCTTATTAGTTACAAGTTGTCCTCACTGTCAAAAAAACAACAGAGTTTTAGAGTGGAATTCAAGAGTTGGATTTTGCTCTAAGTGTAAACAATGGTTAGGTTTAATAAATAAGCAAAATTCCAATTTATCCACAGAAGATTTAGATTTACAAGTTAAAATTAATCAAAATATTGGTGGTTTAATTAAAGCAGTCCCAAATCTTTCATCATTACCCTACAAATCAATAATAAGTTATAAGTTAATTGCCTACGTAGAAGCTATAGCCAGTGGCAAAAAATCGACATTTGCAAGATTTATTAGAAAACCAATCCCAGTATTGCATCGGTGGTGTAAAAGAAAAAATATACCAGATATTAACAATCTCTTAAAAATGTGTTGGACTCTTGATACTTCTTTACTTGATTTCCTGACTAAAGAAAATATTGATATTCCAGATGCGGTTTTTCAAAATATAAAAACATATCAATCAGCTAAAAGCCATTCTTTTGATAGAAGCAAAAAACATTGCAAAGAGGAAATTATTCTTTCTCTACAAAAAGCTCTTAAGGAATCACCTCCGCCATCAATGACAGAAATTGTCACCCGAATAAATATTCCCAAGTCTACAATACGTTCTTATTCCAGAGATTTATGTTCAGCAATTAGTACAAGACATCAAAAATATATCAAAAATAAAACAATAGAGGAACATACAAAACTTCTAAAAGAAATTTTGGAAAGTAATGAATATCCATTCCCTTCTCTTCAAGAGGTCAGCAGAAGACTCAAAATCGGGACTCATATTCTTCGCAAAACTTGTCCAGAGTTATCCAAATTGATTTCTCTAAAATATTTAAATGATCGAAGCGATCAGGCACGAATAAGAAGGCAAAAACTTCGAGAAGATGTCAGGCGTATTGCTATTCAGCTTCATGAAAATGGAGAAGAGCCTTTTGGATATAAAATATCTGAAAAATTAGATAAACCTTTAACAATCATACAGAGCACTGCATTAGAAAGCCTTCGGGAAATTAGAAAAGAATTGGGGTACGAAGACTAACATTCTCTCTAGCTTTATTAATATTATGAAAAACGCGATAATTTATGAATTTTGGTGTCCGACTAATTTAAAATTACCATGTCGAAGTCGTTTATATAATTTAGACCCTATCGGAATTGGGAGTTTTTATGCCGAAAGTTTAACTAGTTATGCTATGAGATTAGCAGAAGCCCATTCTATCAAAACTCATGATTTATTTGTCAAAGAAATAGCTTGTTTAACCACTAATAATTATAGTCAAAAAGGTCAAAGGCAAGCATTAAGCAAAGTACTCAACCGTGGAGCTGCTCTAAATTCTACTGGGATGTTAGCTAGTCAGTTGATAGCATCATTACAAAGGCTAACTACACAAGAAAATTTGCATAATTTAACTTTATTATCGTTTAACAATCTGTTTTCTTCCAGAAGCCTTTTTAAACACTATAAAGCTTGGTGTCCTGATTGTTTTGAACATTGGAGAGAAAAAAACAAAGAACTCTATGAACCCTTATTATGGCTATTCAAAGATACTCAAATATGCCCATATCATTATCAACCTTTACAAAGCATTTGTCCTAATTGTCATCAAAAAATTCCTTGGTTAGCTGGAAACTCTCGTATTGGTTACTGTTCAAATTGTAGTCATTGGCTGGGTAATTTTTCTCCACTTAGTAATCAAAGTAATATCAATCATAGTGAATTTGAATTCTTAAAAAATCTTTGGGTAACAAAAACTCTAGGAGAGCTGATTGCTGCTATTCCAATAGCATACTCCTTTATCGATAAGATTGATATTCCAAAAGCTTTCAATCAGGTTATTAATATTACTCACAATGGTAATATTGCTGCTTTTGCTAGATATTTAGGATTCCCTAAAAATACAGTCTGGATGTGGTGCAAGGGAAAAAGTAAACCTGAACTTAGAATGATCTTGCAAATCTGCTACTGTTTAGATATTTCTTTGCTTGATTTTATTACTTTGGAGCAAAAAGCTTTTAAATCTCTTCAAATCAAACCTCAAAGATTACCTTGTATCTCAAAAAATAAAAGGTGTTCCCCTAAAACATTCGATCATGAAAAAGTTGAATATTATCTTCAAAATATTTTGAGTAACCCGACAACACCGCCTCCAACTTTGCAGGAAGTAGCAGAAAATCTTGGCTTTCACAAACGAACGATTTCATGTCATTTTCCGATTTTATGTAAAGCTATCTCTGCTCAATACCGTTGCTATCGAAGATCAAGAACAAATGAACGAATAAAAAAATGTTGCCAAGAGGTAGAGCAAGCTGTAATTGATATATTTAAATCAGGACGGCATCCCACTGAAGCTAGTGTCTCTAAGTTAATTTCCCAACCTGGATATTTTAGATATCAGGAAGTCAGAGATACAATGGAAAGAACAATCGCTAATTTCACTTTTAGGTGATTTCTGACAAAGAACATATCATTGAAGTAGAGGAAGATCGCGATCCTCCCCTACTGTTGAATGATAAATCCGACCAAAACCTGGCAATAATATTCTTGGAAATCATCTTCAAGCATAAGCTTGCCAAAGGTAAATCCAATCATAAGCTTGCCATTGCGGCAAAGTTATGGTTGAAGTCACACACTCGATAGATGGAAGGTTTCAATGAAATCGGAGCGGCGGGATTTGAACCCACGACCCCTACTACCCCAAAGTAGTGCGCTACCAAGCTGCGCTACGCCCCGAATAATTAGATGCTTGATATTTAGCTTTAGCTATCTATTAAGCAAGACTTAGTATAACACGGTGTAGAGCTATTGGGGAAAAAATAGGATTTTTGAGAAAATTAGAGTACGAAGCTACTATATTAGACTGTAACAAAAGATATCGTTGGTAAAAATTGGGTCATTTTTTGGGTTACATCTCAATTGAAGTAATATCAATGTATGATGACGACCTAAAACGCAAGACAAAGATTGGTGTTATAACCATCGATACAATAAAAAATTTGATAAGAATCAGATATACTTATCCGAAAGGAAAGCGTAACTCTTTTTACGCTGGCCGATTTACAGATGCTAATTGGCAAGCAGCGATCAAAACAGCACAGATTATAGATAGAGATATCTATATAGGAGACTACGATTCGACACTGATTAGATATAAACCAGAACTTGCCAAAGCTTTAGAAATTGCTAGCAAACAACCTAATTTAATTGACTTATGGGAATCTTATAAAAAAATTAGTCAAAATCGTGTAGCAGCCACAACCATTAAGAAGCATTGGAGAGATTATGAAAAACATTACTTGGGCAAGACTCCTAAAGAGCTATTGGAATTAAACAAAGCTGAGGAATTTATTACACATTTATTAACCCGCTATAGTCCAGGTTCTATACTACCGATTTTTTCTAATTGTTTACACCCATCAGTAAATCTAGCAGTCAAAACTGGAAAAATTAAACGTAATATCTACGCTGATATTCCATTGCGAAAATCACCAAAGAAACAAGTAGAAGCTTACGAACCAAATGAAGTTAAATTGATAGTTTCATCCTTCTACAATGACAAATATGTGAAAAAGACTAGTTCTTATTCACATTCATTCTATGGTGCGATGATAGATTTTATGTCTCTAGTTGGTTGTAGGCCTAGTGAATGTCATGCTTTGACCTGGAATGATATCAAAAGAAAAGACGGCCGTTTATATATTCAATTTAACAAAGCATTTCAGTGCCGATTTGCGACAACATACGAATTCCGAAAGCCCGATTAGTATCGAGCGAAGACTATCGAGGATATATTGCTTCGAAAAAACGTTTTTTTTATGGGATTAAAGTCCAGTTACTCAGCACTA
>JASJDR010000280.1 GCA_030065615.1 Xenococcus sp. MO_188.B8
ACCTACCATAGTTGAGTTTGGCGATCGCATAGATACTTTCCTCTGGGCAAAGTCAGCGCCAATCCCATCATTAGAAAAAAACTGGAAAGAAGGAGAACTATGAAACGAATGGCACTTACTTATTCAAAATGAGAATTGCTGACTTCATCCACACTCCCAATCATATAAAGAGATTGTTCGGGATAATCAGTAAACTCATCATGCAAAATGCGATCGCATCCGTCCAAAGCCTCCTCTAACTTAACTATTTTTCCTTCCAAGCCTGTAAACTGTTCGGTGGTAAAAAAGGGTTGAGTGAGAAATCTTTCCAATCTGCGGGCGCGATAGACTATTTTTTGTTCACTTTGGGCTAATTCTTCTAGTCCCAACATAGCGATAATATCCTTGAGTTCTTCATAATTTGCTAGGGTTTGACGCACTGCTTGGGCAATCTGATAATGGCGATCGCCAACTACTTGGGGCGTGAGCATCTTAGAATCTGACTGGAGAGGATCGATCGCGGGATATAATCCTTCACTGACTCGCTTGCGAGAGAGGACAATAGAAGCCGAGAGATGGGAAAAAGTATGTACAGCCGCAGGATCGGTAAAATCATCAGCGGGAACATATACAGCTTGAATAGAGGTAATTGAACCTGATGCCGTATTGCAAATCCGTTCTTCAAGTTCAGCTAATTCGGATGCTAAAGTAGGCTGATAACCGACCCGAGAAGGTAATTGTCCCATCAAGCCAGAAACTTCGGAACCTGCTTGGATAAAACGAAAAATATTATCGATGGTGAGCAGTACATCTTTGTGCAAATCATCACGAAAATATTCTGCCATTGTTAAAGCAGCATGTCCGACACGAAATCTTACTCCAGGTGATTCGTTCATCTGTCCAAACACCATCACTGTATTTTTGAGCACTCCTGCTTCTTTCATTTCCCGATATAGTTCTTCTCCTTCACGCGATCGCTCACCAATACCGCAGAAGATACTAACTCCTTCGTAACGACTAACAACATTATGAATTAATTCGGTAATTAGAACTGTTTTCCCTACTCCAGCTCCCCCAAATAATCCTGCTTTGCCTCCTTTTTCCAAGGGTGCGAGAACATCTATCGCTTTAATGCCCGTAAGAAAAATATCTGTAGTTGTCGCACGATCTTTTAGAGGAATAGGTTGTCCCTGTAGGGTTCTCCATTCAGTTGCCGTTAGAGGTTCTAGACCATCGATTGTTTCACCAAAAACATCAAACATCCTGCCGAGCAATGCTTCTCCCACAGGAACTTGAAGCGAATGACCCGTATCATTAACTATTGAACCTCTAGCTAATCCTTGAGTTGGCGTAAGCGCGATCGTTCTGACCAATTCCGAACTAAGATAGGTCATGACTTCTAGAGCTACCCGTTTATTTGTTCCTGCTTTTAATAAACTATGTGGTTCAGGTAATGAATCAGGAAATAAAACATCAACAATACTACCTCGAATCGCAATTACTTTACCTTGATTAACTATCATAACTAATTAATTATGTATTTTCTCGGCCATTATTACTTTTGAGGGTTATTATTCTCTTTGGGTTTTTTGTCTGACATAAGCCCGAAAATTTTGTTCTGCGTTGATCTCATCCTGTTGAGCCTCTGCCAAAAATCGATATAAATCTTCTTTTTTGACCCATGAAAAAGTAGGGCTAGTTATACATTCTTGATATTCGCCATTTTCTAGCTGATAAACCCGCCATATCTCGCCGTTATAGCGCCAAAATTCAGGAATTCCGATGGCTGCATAGAGGTTGTTTTTATCAATATCTGTATGAGTAATATCCACCTCTACAACGAGATCTGGTGGTGGATCATGGGCAAAATCAACATTTCGTCCCGCAACTTTGGGTTGATTCTGAATGTAATAGGCACAATCTGGTTCTGAACCCCGCTGTAATTCCTCCCAATGCATCGTTGTCGAACCCATCGTTTTGATTTTCATCCCCATCTCATATACAAGGATACGAATAAAAAGTTCGATGAGACGGATCGCAAATTCGTGATCTTCGAGGGGCATCGTAATTTCTAAAGTTCCGCGATCATAGGTAAGCCGAGCTGCACGATTTTGAGGTAACACATTGAGCATTTGTAGGTAGGCGTGCCAACTTACACAATGGAATGTAACCCGTTTTTCTCCAACTGGCGCAGGTATATTTTGTTTTAAAGGCTTTGCGATCATAACTCCTAGCCTATAAATTCATTTTTATATTATTCATCATACTCGCCGTGAAAGGATAGATGAGGTTACGGCAGGTCTGTATTCCTGTTCGTATTCTGATGGGATAGACATATATTACTGCGTATTTCTCTATAATTAACAGTTTATATATTTATATTCCCCGAAAAAATATAAATATTCACAAGATAATCAACTTTTTTGCTTAAGATTATTGGAGGCTGCTCAGTAAGGAATAAAACATTGATCCCAATCATTGCATTTGTAATAGGTTCTAGTTTAGGATTGTTCTATTTTGGTGGTTTATGGCTGACAGTGCAGCAATTACCTGTAACCAACCATCCTTACAGATTAATTTTGTGCAGTTTTTTATTCAGATTCGGAATCAGTATCTTCGGTTTATATTTAATCATTGGCGGTAATCCCAAACTATATAACGTAACTTCTTTATTGATTGGTTGTTTAGGTTTTTTAATGGTTAGAACGATTATGATTTTATTAATCCAGCCAAGCTCTAAAATTAGTAGTGGCTTGAAAAAACGATGAATCTTACCCCCGATCAATTCATTTTTTGGCAACGAGGCATAATTACTATTAATGCCACCTTAGTTTTCACTTGGCTGGTAATGCTTGTTCTCGTTGTTGTTTCTTGGTTAATTACTCGTAAACTATCAGCCTCTACTAATATTTCTCAAGGGCAAAATCTGTTAGAAGTATTGGTATTAGGAATTGGAGAGCAGATCGAAGAAATTAGCCAGCAAGAACCAAAGCCATATATTCCTTTCATCGGAACTCTGTTTATTTTTATTGCTTTTTCCAACCTTCTCAGTATTATTCCTGGTTATCAACCGCCTACTGGTTCGCTATCTACTACCACGGCATTAGCAATCTGTGTTTTTGTTGCAGTTCCTCTATATGGCATCAAAAAACAAGGATTTTGGGGTTATGTTAAAAAATACTATCTTCAACCCACTCCTTTCATGCTGCCCTTTAATATTATTGGTAGGTTCTCTAATACGATTTCTTTAGCCGTACGTCTATTCGGCAATGTTATGAGTGGCACCATGATCGTAGGGATTCTACTCTCAATAGCACCGTTGTTTTTCCCGATAATTATGCAAGCATTGGGATTATTAACAGGACTAATTCAAGCATATATTTTTGCTATCTTAGCAATGGTTTTCATCGCAGCCGCCACTACGACAATTAATAGTTAATACTTATTTATAACTCTTATGGATAATCTCGCATTAATTGGCATGGCATCGATTGTAACCGCAGGATTGACTATTACTGTTGGTTCGATCGCTCCAGCATTAGGAGAAGGAAAAGCTTTGGCTCAAGCCTTAAGCGCGATCGCTCAGCAGCCAGATGAAGCTAAAAATATTACTCGGACTTTATTTGTGGGTATGGCTTTAGTAGAATCAACTGCTATTTACTGTTTTGTCATTACCTTGATTTTGATCTTCGCTAATCCTTTTTGGAATTACTTTATTGAGAAAGCAGCAGGATAGATATCAGTTAACAGTTATCAGTATTAGAAGATGCTAATTGACCCTTTTATTGTTATTGCTCAGATTATTAATTTTCTGATTTTGGTGGCGTTACTGAAGCGTTTTTTGTATAAACCGATCGCTCAGGCAATGGAAGCACGATCACTAAGAATCGAACGTCAATTAGCCACAGCAGCAACCAAGGAAAAAGATGCTGAGAGAGAAAAGAAGTTATACCTTCAAAAACAACAGGAGTTAGAAGCGCAAAAGCAAGACTGGTTAGAGCAAGCCAAACAAGAAGTAGAGCTAGAGAAAAAAACCTTAACTCAGCAAGCACAAGCTGAAGTAGCTAAGGCGCGATCGCAATGGTATGAAATTTTTGAACAAGATCGGCAAAAATTTACTCGCGAATTACGCGCTCGCCTTGGTAAGCAAGTGGTCTTAACATCACGTAAAGCTTTATTAGATTTAGCTAATGCCAATTTAGAAGCACAAATTATTGAAACTTTTATCGCTCGTCTGTACAAACTTGATGAACTTCAAACCGAGAAAATTATTACAGCACCGAGTTCTAATCCTCAATCTGTAATTACTATTCGTAGTTCTTTTACAATTCCTGATGAAAAACGCGATCGGCTAATTGCTGCTATTCACCAACAAATTGCTGCCAACGGGGAAGTGCAGTTTGAAACGATAGAAAATTTTATTTGTGGTCTTGAATTGCGCTATGGCGGTTATAAGATTTCTTGGAATATCGAGCATTATTTAACGGAGCTAGAATTACAAACAGCAAAAGTTCTGACTAAAAATAATAATCAAGCAGCATGAAATAACAGCTATTAAATTCTTTTTGCGATCACTATCTAGTAAGCTTTTTCAAAATAAGATGCTTTTGCCCTGTACTATTAGGGAGAAAGATTGATAAGCAATTTTACTAAGAGTTTGATTTGATCAAGAATTATGCCATAAGTACCTAATATGAAATATGTTGAAAATTTAATATCTGAAATACGAAGCTATCTTAAAGATATTCCCTGGATTACAGTATCATTAACTGTAATATTTATATACTTTCTGGCCTTGATCTCTAACAATGATGTCAGAAATTCCTACTATAAAGAAGGCCGTATTTCTGCTAAATTGACTAGTAACTGGGATGATTTTGATTGGAGGTTGGTTTCTATCTTTTTAGATCAGTTGGAAGCAATGGCGATTGCTTCTGCTGCAATTCTTTATTTTAAGGAAGCGCCAGCTCGTAAAGAGCAAAAACTATACGAAGCATGGCAAGTTATTGATAATGCATACACTTCAAAAGTAGAGACTAGTTACGCTCGCATTAAAGCTTTAGAGTATTTGGCAAAAGAAGGTGAATCTTTACAAGGAATTGATCTGTATTTTGAAAGCGAAGCTGATCGAGTTGAAATAAATAAACAAGATAAGGTGGATGAACTTCAGGCAGAAAAAAGATTGTATGGGGAAAAACCAACGGGAAAAGGAGTTGATTTACAAAAAATTAACTTGGAAAATGCTAATCTTCGTGAAGCCGATCTCCGCTTAGCGAAATTCGATAGAGCTAACCTTAAAAATGCAGATTTAAGTAAGGCTAATGTTTGTGGAGCTGATTTTAGCGTAACAAATCTGAGTGGCACAAAATTTACAGATGCTAAAGTTTTACATGCTAGTTTTGGTTATGGTACGGCTGGTTATTTTAATAACAAAGAGATATCAGAATTGGTATCCCGGGGAGCAATTTTTTTTAAATTAAAGGGACTCGATTTAAGTCACTCAACCGTCTATCGAAATGCTAATCTTCAGGAGAATACGTTTGAAAATGTAGATCTTAGTTCTTCCGATCTCAGTGGAGCTAATCTTAGCTATGCTAAATTTATTGAGGGTACAAATCTCTCTAGAGCAAAACTTATTAATACCATCCTTCAAAATGCTAAACTGAATGGTGTTGACCTAGATGGTACCGACCTTAGGGGTTCTGATCTTAGGGGTGCTGACCTTAGAGATGCTAACCTTAGAGATGCTAAATTAAATGGTGTTAACCTAGATGGTACCGACCTTAGGGGTTCTGATCTTAGGGGTGCTGACCTTAGAGATGCTGACCTTAGAGATGCTAAATTAAATGGTGTTCAAATTACTAATGCTGACTTTAGCGATGCACTTTACTCTAATAAAACTACCATTTCTAATGGCGACTTAAATGAGCTTAATCCAATGGAATTAGGTATGAAGCTTTTAGATTCATGATTGCAGATCTCATAAGCTGATTTTAACAATAAAAATCAGTAGGAATGTAATTACGCAACTAAAAAATCTACCTGCTGATGAGCAAGATGAGATCGCTACACGTCTTCTTGCTGAGATGGAAGACGAGGAGATATGGAAAACCCAGTTTAAATCTTCGACAGATGACCAATGGGATCGGATGGCTGAGATGGTTCGACAGGAAATTGCGGCTGGTGATATCACGCCTCTAGCTGAAGTTTTTCCCTCTTAGCATGAGTTATGAAATTAATCTTTACAAAAGGGCTTCGCAAGAAACTTAATGCCAAATGCTAAATGTTTTTCAAGACCTATTAGACGAAACCGTTGCTATTTCCCAGCAGGTTTTAGATAATCATCAACCCAAGTTACAGATTGAAGAAATCGGAACTGTGACCTATTTAGGTGGAGGAATTGCTCGCGCTGTCGGTTTACCTAGCGTTCAGGCAGAAGAGTTAGTGAAATTTCCAGGGAATCGTTTCGGTATGGCGTACAATCTCGATCGCGATGAAGTAGGAATTATTCTCTTAGATGACAGCGAGGATCTAAAAGCAGGTTGTGAAGTATTGCGGACAGGAAGAGTCTTAGATGCACCAGTAGGAGAAGAATTATTAGGTCGAGTAATCGATGCCACAGGTCGTCCTTTGGATAATCAGGGTGCCATCTCGACAGCCAAGCGTCTCCCAGTCGAAAGGGAAGCGCCAAGGATCATGCATCGTGCCCCTGTAACCATTCCTTTACAGACGGGAATTAAAGTTATTGACGCCCTAATTCCTATTGGTAGAGGACAGAGAGAATTAATCTTAGGCGATCGTGCTACAGGCAAAACCGCGATCGCTCTTGATACGATAATTAATCAGAAAGGTCAAAATGTAATCTGTGTTTATTGCGCGATCGGACAAAGAAGTTCATCTGTAGCTAAACTAATTGCTGAGTTACGCCAAAGAGAAGCTTTACAGTACTGCATAGTTGTGGTTGCTGGAGGAGAAACGACTCCTGGTTTACAATACATCACTCCCTTTGCCGCGACGACGATGGCAGAATATTTCATGTCCCAGGGTAAAGATGTTTTAATTGTTTATGACGATCTAATTCAACATGCTAGAGCATATCGAGAATTATCTTTACTATTGCGTCGTCCCCCCGGAAGAGAAGCCTTTCCTGGAGATATTTTTTATATTCATTCTCGTTTATTAGAAAGGGCTACCCATTTGCGTCCCGAATTTGGCGGAGGTTCTTTAACGGCTTTACCGATAGTAGAAACCGAAGCCCAGAATATCTCAGCCTATATTCCCACAAATTTAGTTTCCATTACTGATGGTCAAATCTATCTAACTCCTAACTTATTCCACAAAGGCATCCTACCTGCTGTAGATGTCGGTAAATCTGTATCTCGCGTTGGGGGTAACACTCAGTTACCCGCTTATCGTTCTGTAGCTGGGAATTTGCGCCTCTCCTATTCTCAATTTGAAGAATTAGAAGCCTTTTCTCGTTTTGGGACGCGATTAGATGAAGCAACCAGAAAAAGTATCGACAGGGGTCAAAGAGTTCGAGAAGTTCTGAAGCAGACTCAATATCAAACTATTCCTGTAGCCGAACAAATTGCCGTTTTACTTGCTGTTACTCACGGAATTTTCGATCCTGTTCCTTTAAATAAAATTGCTTTACTAGAAAAAACTTTAGGTAAAGCTGTTAGAGAAAATTTTTCTGATATTTGTCAAAGGATTAAGACTAGAGAAAAATTGAGGGAGGAAGACCTTAAGGCATTGTTAAATATATCAGTTACAGTAAGAGACAAACTTATAGAGTAACAACTTAAAATCTTAAATACTTTTTGGGTCAAGAAAATGACAACGATTGAAGAACTCAAACATAAAATCGCTACAGTAGACGATTTAAAGTCTGTAATCAAAACCATGAAAGCCCTAGCAGCCGTAAGTATTCGTCAGTACGAAAAGGCGGTAGAATCCTTGACAGAATATGATCGCACTTTAGAAAAAGGATGGCAAATTCTCCTCAAAAATAATCCTGAACTGCTAATAAAAAAGTCACCTCAAACTACTCAGAGTTGGGGATTAGTCGTTTTTGGTTCGGATTGGGGTATGTGCGGTCAGTTTAACGAACGAATTGCCGAGTATACTCATGATTATCTCAATAGTTTGTCAGAGAGACCCCGCCGTAAAAGCGGTCAGACCCCGCGGAGGTTTCCTCCGCAAGGGAACGCTGACCAAGAGAGCGATGCGACCCTGCTGCTTCGTAAGCAGCTAAGGAAAGCGCATCAAGACAAGACGGACGGGGCGTACGAGTTCCGCCGTGCGACGACGGAATCAGCCCCTTGGCTTCCTCTGACTTCGTCAATTCCCAATAATAAGCGACTTATTTTAGCTGTTGGTACGAGGATATACGACTGTCTTGAAGCAGCTGGACAAAAATGTGAAGCTGCTTTTAACTTACCTAATTCGGTTTTTGGAATTACCTCAATTATTCAAGAGATAGTTCTGACTTTGGAAACATGGCGCAGGCAAAGACAAGTAAGTCAAATTATAGTTATTTATAATCGTATTACTACAGGGGTTGTTTATCGTTCCACAAGCTTACAAATCTTTCCCTTAAATTTAGATTGGTTACGAAAACTCCAACAAGAAAAATGGACATCTCATAGCCTTCCTAGTTTCACAATGGAGGAAGAAAAGTTAGCAGCAGCTTTATTTCGCCAGTATTTCTTTGTTTCTCTTTATAATGCTTGTGCTGAATCACTAAAAAGTGAAAACATCAGTCGATTGGCTGCTATGCAGATGGCAGAAAAAAATATTGCTGAACGTCTTAGCGAACTGAATAGGGAATTTAATCATCAGCGTCAAACTACTATTACAGAAGAATTGCTGGATATTGTTTCTGGTTTTGAAGCATTAAATAACTAAGTTAGAAGTATCGCTATTCTGCTCTTACAATTGTGTCATACCAAATCCTGTTTAGATACACCACTTAATAGTTATGGTAAGGCAGAAGGCAGCCCTAAAGGATACCGCTCCGCATAAGGGCAGACGGCAGAAGGAATTAAGCCTA
>JASJDR010000068.1 GCA_030065615.1 Xenococcus sp. MO_188.B8
TTTATAGTCATTCCAATTAATTTCCATGCGATTCTTATCGGGTTAATTTATCGGCTGAGAATCATAATTTGTAGGGGCGAAAGGCCTTTCGCCCCTACCCATTGAATACATATGGTTTCTATTTGGAATTACTATACTACTTCACTAGCAGATTGAAACAGTAAAGAGTCTAATTTTCCTTGAGCATCTAATTCATAAAGATCGTCACAACCGCCTAAATGCTGATTATTAACAAAAATCTGAGGTACAGTTCTTTTTCCATGAGAACGCTCTGCCATCTTGTTTCTTTTCTCTTCATCGCCATCTATCTTGTATTCAGTAAATTTTGCCCCCTTCCACCACAACAGAAGTTTGGCACGAATACAGAAGGGACAAGTAGCCCAAGTATAAATTTCTACATTAGCTTTGATTCTATCTGGGTGACGATTTAACAGCGGATTGAGAAAATCGAACATTTGATTATTGATATTATTTTGGGTTAATTATAGCGATATTTGGATTGCAAAGAGATACTAGGTTCTTCAATCATCAAAGGTAACAGTTAATTTTTCTTAATGTTTCCTTTAGTAAATAAGGATTGACTTTGGCGATTGCTGATGGTAAAGTTGCTTTACTTCTTCATAATGGCAGTGGCGACTCCCGAAGATAAACGTCACTATTCCCATTATGAAACAAATAATATCATAAGTAATAATGAATTCCAAGTATTGCCAATTTATAATTTTTTTTTGTTAATAAATGTTAATAAAATATAGTTTCTATGCAAAAAAATTCTTTGATAAATTTAGGTTTTAATAGCTTGCTAACGAATTAATATTAATTACAAATTTAGGCTATTTAACTATTTTTGGGATATTGAGAAGAGGAATCTTAAGGGTAAATGTAACTAACTACCCTGTCAGATCCTCAAATACCCCAATCTCTAAGTTTTATTCAAATTAGGGCAAAATAATTCTGGTTTTTGTCTAACTTTTGGCAAACTGAGAACCGTCAGTAACATCAAACTACGACTGCAAGAAACAGCAGTAAACATACTCACTAATACCCCAATAGCTAAAGTCAGAGCAAAACCTTTAACCAACCCCGAACCTAGCCAAAATAAGGCGCCACAGGCAATAAGAGTGGTGACGTTGCTATCTAAAATACTGGAAAAAGCCCGAAAAAATCCTGACTCTACAGAACGATATAAAGTTTTGCCAGTGCGTAATTCTTCTCTAGTACGTTCAAAAATCAAGACATTAGCATCTACCGCCATTCCAATACTGAGAATAAAACCAGCAATTCCAGGAAGAGTAAGGGTTACTCCAGCAATAGAATAGCAAGCTAGAGTCAACAAAGTATAGATAACTAAACTAATATCGGCAATAATTCCTGGTAAACGGTAGTAAACTCCCATAAACACCAGTACCAAGAATAAACCAGCTAGCCCAGCGATTTTACTGCGATTAATACTATCTTGTCCCAAAGTCGCGCCCACAGTACGATTTTCCACAATCTCTACAGGGAAAGGCAAGGAACCACCGCGAATTTGAATCGCTAAATCATTCGCACTTTCGAGATCAAAATTTCCTGTAATAACCGCTCTTCCACCAGTAATTCCTAGATCCGCAAACTGTACTCCCACCGTGGGGGCGCTGATTAATTCATCATCTAAAAAGATTCCTAAACTCCGTCCTGTTCCTGCTAAATTTTTCGTTAATTCAGCGAATTTTTTTCCTCCTTCCTCGTCGAAATTAATAGCAACCTCCCAAGCATTACCTGTTTGATTGGGTTGCGGACGAGCATCTTCCAAATTAGAACCAGTTAAGCCCACAGAATCAAAGAAACTGAGGATTGCAGCGTTAGAGCCTGACAAAGATTCTTTGAGCTGGTCAATTTCTTCCGTATTAGCAGCTGTTGCTCCTGGTTTCGTCAAGGTTTCTAACTGTAGTAGCAGAAGCTGTCTATTTTGTTGTTCTGCGGCTAAATCTCCTTCTGTGCCTTGTCTTTGTTGACGAAACTCTAGTTTTGCTGTGCCTTGTAACCGTCTTTCGGCGGTTTCAGGCTCGCTTTCTCCAGGTAACTGGACGACTATTTTGTCATTACCAACAGTTTGCACTGTGGTCTCAGAAACTCCAAACTCGTTAACCCGATTTTCGATTACCCTTTTAACTGCTTCTAAATCATTGGTGGTAATTTCTGTAATTTCTTCTGTGGGTTGTACTTGAATCGTTAACTGAGAACCTCCGATTAAGTCTAATCCCTGTTGAGGAGGAATCGTTGTCAAAATTGCGATCGCTCCTACTAATAATCCTAAAATTAGGACAAGATATGCTCTTTGTTTCTGCATCTACTACTACCTACCCATGAGCTTTTAATACATTTACTGATATCGCTATTCACTATATAGGAATTTATTGACCAAAGTTTTGGCGGCCATAATTGAACTCTTTCATCAATATGTATTTTAAAGACAAATCAAAATTGTTATGTCAAAATTGGTAAAATTTCCTTTTCTTAGGGAATGACAATGCTTGCTAATTACAAAGAGTAACTAGTTAATAGGTCTTGGTACATCAAAATTATGTAAAGATTTTTGTATTAACTAGTGCTACGGTTGACTAATTGGCCGCTAATAAGAAACACTATTTTGTGAATTAACATCAATATAAATTCGTATAACTTTGTGTAACTTAATTCATTGATACTTAAAATTTGTGCGTTATGGCTGTTAAGAATCAAAATGCAACCTTTTCTTGCTCTATATTAAAAGATTTATTGGTTAAGACTAATTCTCATTGGTTACTATCCTTGTTGTTGTGGGTAGTTTTTGTCCTTCCTGCCCAGGCAATAGACTTAAGAGTAGCCATCAAGAAAAACACTCAAAATATTAAGATTGGTAGCTCCACTTCTGCGATCATCAAAGATCAAACAGGAAGTAAAATTGGCGAATTAAGTCCCATGGCGGCTACTTCTGCCCAATCTCGTAGTGGTCAAATAGCCTTAGAAAAAGTTCAAGCTGGGGAAATTACCATTGAACCCACAGGAGACGGCTATGTTTGGATTGGCGATCGCTGGTATCGAGGCAAGGTGCAATTAGTTAATGAAGGGAATCAACTAACAGCGATTAATCATGTAGATTTAGAACATTATCTGTATAGTGTTGTGGGTGCCGAAGCGGTTTCTAGTTGGCCGATAGAAGCCTTGAAAGCTCAAGCTGTAGCTGCTCGCTCCTATGCTCTTTACAAACGAAAAACCGAGGCCAATGGACTCTACGATTTAGATACAACTCAACGTACTCAAGTATATAAAGGCTTGGATACAGAATATATTACTACTCACGAGGCGGTGAATAGTACTGCAGGACAAATCATGACCTATAACGGCAATGTGATTCTGGCAGCTTTTCACTCATCTTCAGGGGGACATACAGAAAATGTCGAAGATATTTGGACTTCTCCCCTACCTTATTTACGGGGTGTAGTTGATTACGATCACCAATCTCCTGTCTTTGAATGGAATAAAACTTTTTCACTTAGTCAACTTGCTAATTTAATCGGAGGAATTGGAAAATTTAAGACGATGGTTCCCGAAGAAACTACTCCTCAAGGCAGAGTTGTCACGATGAAAATTATCGGCGATCGCGGAACTCAGAAACTTACCGGAAAAGAACTACGCAAATTATTAGATTTACGTAGCACTCTGTTTCGAGTCAGTACTAAAGGTAGTCAAGTTCAAGTTTATGGTAGAGGCTTCGGTCATGGTTTAGGCTTGAGCCAATGGGGCGCTTATTACTTAGCCAAACAAGGTATTAAATATCATCAAATACTAGTTCATTATTACCAAAATAGCACTTTGTCTCAGCTCGATTAGTTTTGACTTCCCCTCCTGCTCCCCTCCTCGGAGGGGCTGGGGGTGGGTTGGGTTAGGGGCTTTTGACTTTCCTATTGGCTGTCTTGAACGCCGAGGGCAAAAACTCCTCCGATAATACAAGTCATAATACCCAAGCTAATAGACCAACTTCCGCCCAAACTCAGATCTAAGCCCCAATTTGATAAAAATCCTAAAGCAGAGAAGGGAATAATACTCAAAATAGAAGCATAGAAAACATTCTGGGCTTCCCTAACAACCCGAGTATCCTCAAACTCTTCCATCGTGATAAATAAGGAGCGATCCGCAAAATTCAACCAACGGGTTAATTGTTCCATTAACCAGTTTTTGACCTGGGGAAGAGTAATGTAAAGAGCTAATGACCACAGAAAACCTCCCGCGATCGTAACTGGAGCAATTGCAAATATATAGGGGAATATATCTTGAAGCATAGAATATTACAAAAGCATTATGCTTAATTTCGATAATTATTGCAGGATTTTAACAAATTTCTGAATTTATTTGTACCTAAATTTCAACAATTAAAACCTCAATGGCATCGCCTAATACTATTTCTACTTGAAACTTTTTCTGACCATATCGATTTACGGAAGATTATTTCTAACTGTAGCGCGATCGCTAATTTTTTTATAAGCTTTCAAATTGGGTTGATTCTTGAAGATTCTCGTTGTTGGGGGGACTCGCTTGACAAGCTTCGAGAACTGCTCCGACATAAGGCAAAAGCTCCTGAAACCAAGTCTCCCAAACCTTGTTCCCCTGACCGCTTTTAGCAATCCAAGAGTTAACAGTATCGTGCCACTGGGAATTTTCATCTCCCTCGGGGATAATCATGCCATAAGCTGCACAAAGGGGACGATTATTGATTAAAGGTGTTACCAAAGTGTATTTTTGGGGATTGATTTCCAGAAATGATGCCGTTCCTTCCAACAGGATACCATCACTAGCAAATCCATTAATTTCTTGAAGTTGAACAGCTGCGATGCCTTGACCGGGGAACACCGGTCACCGCAGGCACCGTCGTTTTACGGCGGTGTAACGGTGACTTCTGCGCTCGAAAGAGTCATCAATTTGGTCGTTAGAATAAACTTGTCTCAACTCTTGTTCGTTGGTAGTACCTTTAATAATCCCAATAGTTCCAGTTTTCAGAGTTTCTTCTGTTGCCTCGACTCTAGTCAATAAAAAGGAGTAATAGTTGCTTTCTTCAGGTAGAAGTTAACTTACAAGAAAGATTTTGATCTTGCCAGAATAGGGTAACGCGATCGCATTTTAGGGGAAGTTTGGCGATGGTAGCGATTTCTAATGTTAAATAGTTCCAAGTTTCCTCATTAGGACAATAAATGTCTAAGCCATTGTTGCCCGTGTTCCATTTCAGTTGACATAGTTGGGTAGCAGGAATTGCCACTTTAAGGAGTTTGAGATTATCCCCAATCTCTCTAAACTTTTGCAGCCATTGAGAATTATCTATTTCTGCCCTAAGTTGATCTTGAAGAGGGTTTTCCGATTCAGGAGACATGAGAAACATGGAATAAGGAACAAGTAATATAATACCTATACCTGCTACTTCTTCCCAATAGCCAAAGGTGTGCACTTGCCCTTATTATCCCGCTTGAGGGGACGAATAGGGATTCTCTAAGTGAGATGAGATCCTTCCGGTAGAGCTTTGCCAGCGCAAGTAACAATCACCAAGATCGCACCGCAATTCTTAATTCCTTCAATTAACCAAAGCGACAATCTGAGCGATAAATTCCTGGTGATCTACTACAGGCTTGGAAATATAACCATCCGCCCCGCTCTGTTTGAGGAATAATTCGCGATCGCCCTGCATCGCATGAGCAGTAACTAAAATAACAGGTAAAGAGCTTGTTTGAGGATCTGATTTCAACATTTGTGTAATCTTAATACCATCTACAGGTTTGCCCTCATAAACACTATTAGCTAAGGAAACATCCATCAAAATCACATCTATTGTTCCAGATTTAGCAATTTCGAGGACTTCTGCGACATTTTCGGTGCCTCTAACCTCTAAACCTCCCCTTTTCGTCAGAATTTTGGAAAAAACTCGATAATTAATGGGGTCGTCTTCTACAATCAAAACTGTGGTCATAGATAATAATTACAAAAATCCTATTTAATATATTTGGACTAAATGTTAAGAATAATGATTAGGTAACTTTGATTAATCGGCAATATCATTGTGGCTCAAAAATAAGTGAGATAGTAAAATTTCTTATTCTGATACTATCATTGCTCATGATCTAAAATCGCTTCGCGATTAACTTCTTGGCGCATTTGCTCTTTGTTGCTGGCCCACGCTGTTGGGGATTAAACCAACAAGACTGCGATGCACCGCTGTAAGCTTTTTCGTATTCGCGTAGTGGCAGATTTAACAAGAAGCTATCTTCTTGGGGGCTTAGAACTTAAATATTTTAAGACCAGTATTTGACTATCATAATCAACAAGGGCGTATTTTTGTACCAACCAGTGGAGAATCGTAAATGGCAAAACAACTAAACCTGTTAGGAAATGGTCAGATTATTCCTACCGCACTTCACACGGAAATGGAACGATCTTATCTCGAATATGCCATGAGTGTGATAGTTGGTCGTGCCTTACCTGATGTCAGGGATGGGCTAAAACCCGTACATAGGCGTATTTTATATGCTATGCATGAACTAGGTTTAACCCCAGATCGCCCCTATCGTAAATGTGCCAGAGTTGTCGGGGATGTTTTGGGTAAGTATCACCCCCACGGCGATCAATCAGTATACGATGCCTTAGTGCGGATGGTACAGAGCTTTTCTACTCGTTATCCTTTGCTTGCTGGCCATGGTAATTTTGGTTCCGTGGATAATGATCCTCCCGCAGCGATGCGTTACACCGAAACCAGGCTGGCGGCGATCGCCCATGAGGGGATGTTAAGTGAGATTGACGGCGCGACGGTTGATTTCACTTCTAACTTTGACAATTCCCAACAAGAGCCAGTAGTTTTACCGGTGCAATTGCCAATTTTACTGCTCAATGGCTGCGGCGGTATTGCCGTGGGCATGGCAACGAATGTGCCACCGCATAATTTGGGGGAAGTTGTCGATGGTTTAATTGCTTTAATCGATAAACCAGATTTAGCTGATGAGAAATTATGGCATTTGATTCCTGGTCCTGATTTTCCCACAGGAGGAGAAATTGTGGAAACTAAAGGAATTACCGATGCCTATAGTACAGGGCGAGGTAGTATCAAACTACGCGGCATTGCCAAGGTAGAAAAACTCGTCCTCCGTCAGAAGAAAAGACGCAAAGAACGAACCGCAATTATCGTCACAGAATTACCTTATCAGGTAAATAAGGCTGGTTGGATCGAAAAAGTTGCTGATTTGGTTAATGATGGACGCTTAGAAGGAATTGCTGATATTCGGGATGAAAGTGATCGCACTGGCATGAGAGTTGTCATTGAGCTGAAACGGGATATGATGGCTCAGGATATTTTGCAGAAACTCTATCGTCAAACTGCTCTACAAAATAATTTTGGGGCGATCCTGCTAGCTTTAGTAGATAATACGCCAGTTCAACTTGCTTTGCGGGAAATACTCGAAAAATTCCTAGAATTTCGTGAATTAACTCTAAGAAGACAATATGGAAAAGAACTGAGCGATTGTCAACAAAGATTGCATTTAGTCATTGGGTTGTTATTGGCATTGGAGAATCTAGATCAATTGATTGATATTTTGCGCAATGCCCCCGATGGTTCGACAGCCAAGATTCGCATGACAGAAGAGTTGGGAGTTAGTGAAACTCAAGCTGATTCTATTTTAGGAATGCCGATGCGTCGCATAACAGGCTTGGAACAGGAAAAACTCCTAGCTGAACAAGCAGAGTTACAACAGAGAATTGATTATCTAGAGACTTTATTAGGCGATCGCCATGAATTGATGAAATCGCTGAAAAAAGAGCTACGTTCTCTCAAGCGTAAATATGGTGATGAACGACGCACTCGCATTGCCGATAACTTTGTGATAGAAGAAGTAAAGCCGAAGAAGAAAAGTAGGGTAACAACTGAAAAGTCTGCACCATCTGAGACTCGAAGTAATGTTCAACCAGCGGTCTTAAAAGTTACCAGAGAAGCTAATGCCACGATTAATCTTACCCATGAAGGGCATATTTATTGGCAAAATCCTGATGAACATACTCCTTCATCCTGGAAAAAAGGCGAAGATTTTGTCGTTCAAAGAGAAGTAATTGGCGATCGCGATAAAATGGTTTTTATTACAGATAGTGGCAAGGCCTATCCAGTTGCCATTAACGAAATTCCCCATTATCTAGAAAATCAAACCCAAACCACTGTGGGTCTATTATCATCAGCTGCGCAAAGAGACGCTAAAACTACGATCCAGCATTTCTTTTTATCCCCAGAAGAGAAACGCGATCTGATTTTATTGACAGCGAAAGGAATCATCAAACGTCTGGCAATTTCGGAGTTAAATAATCTGGGCAACCGAGGTTTTGTCCTAATCAAACTCAAAGAGCAAGACCGTCTGCAATATTTTACCTTTAATCAAGAAGATGGCGAAATCGCGATCGCAACTAGTACGGGCAGAATTCTCCGTTTACCAGTTAATGAGCAAAATATCCCGACTATGGGACGAAATGCTCAAGGCAATCAGGTTATTAAATTAAGATATGGTGAAACAATAGTAGGTTGTGCCAATGTGACTAAGAATAAGAATCTTTTGTTAGTAACTCAGCTAGGTTACAGTAAACAATTTCCTGTCAATACCGTGAGATTATGCAAGCGAGGTGATTTGGGAACTCCTGCCATTCCCTTTACCAACAAACAGGATTATTTAGCCTCGGCGATCCTCCCCCAACCTGAGAGTGAAGTTATTTTAACTACCAATAGAGGCAAGAGACTAGTACAGGAACTCGACAAAATAGAAATACTAGGCAAGGATCGCAAACCTCAAAAAATTACGAAACTTGACTCAGATGAAGCGATCATTAATATTTATCTGCAACCTACTCAATCCTAATCCAAGAAATGCTATTCTGATATATGCAATATCGTTACTAACGTTATTGGGGCGCGTAGCTCAGTTGGATAGAGCACTAGATTCCGGTTCTAGGTGTCGGGGGTTCGACTCCCTCCGTGCTCGTTATGATAGTGGTTTCCTGCTGTCAGGTTTGGCTAGATTTGCTGAATTTGGCAGTTTGTTTACTCAGTTTGAGCAAGTTTGATTGCGGGATGCGGTCAGAACTGGCTCGTTTAAACACTCTCTGCGTGAGCCAAAACTATTCTCTGTAAAGCGAACTTAGTAAAACCTGAATTCGATACCCAAAAAAGTGATGACTTTTTATAAACTTGAAGCTGACAGGTTTAACTTTAGTAGCTAATAATTCTTAATTATTTACGTAGTCTAATATAATACTCAAATAGGATTTAGTATAATGTTGTAGCGCGATCACTGTTACTAACTCGATCTGTCTTGAAGATTAATATTGGTCCAAGTAAAAGCTGAATTAAGTTAGCAAAGAGAATCTGAGATGAATAAAGGAAAATGGTGGAAAATTTCTAATTCTATTTCTCTTTTATTTGTCGTGTTAATTGGTGTAATGTGGTTTTACACGACAAAGAAATATCATCCTAATCACAGTGAATTAACAAATCAAACTGAGGTTGAGCAATATTTGTCGGCTAATTTTCCTGAGCTACCTCAAAAGCGTATTCCCACAGGAATTTTTATTCAATCTCTTAAATTTAATAATTCCACAGAGGTTAATTTTACGGGCTATATTTGGCAAATTTATGATCAATCTAAATATAAAGATATCCCCGGCAAGAAGATTCCCGTAGGATTCGTACTTCCCGAAGTAGTAGATAGTGGGAATAATTTGGCACCAACTTTTGCTTATAGATATCCCATAAAAGATAATCAAGAGGTTATTGGTTGGTATTTTGAAGCAACTTTAAAACAGGTATTTGATTATTCAAAATATCCTTTTGATCATAAAATAGCTTGGATTCGTTTCTGGAGTAGAGATTTTGAGCGAGAAACTATTTTAGTACCTAGTTTTGAGTCCTATAAATCAACAAAACTAAATGATGCTTTTGGTTATGATAAGAATATTGTTTTAGGTCATTGGAAATTATTAGAAACTTTTTTTGATTATCGAAGTCAGCCATACAATACTAACTTTGGTTTTTATGGAGAAGATTTTCAAAATCAACCCGAACTTTATTTTAATATAGTAATAGAGCGCCGTTTTTTGAATTCTTTTATTGTTTATATTCTGCCCTTAATTATTATTGCTTGTCTCGCTTTTGCCACTGTCATGATGATTACGAAAGATGAGGAACAAGCATCATTATTTGGTATGAATACCAGTGGAGTAATTGGTGTTTGTTCGGGATTATTTTTTGTGGTTTTACTATCTCAAGTACAAATTCGAGAACAATTTGCTGGCTCAAGCATAGTTTATGTAGAGTTTTTCTATCCTTTGATGTATATCACTTTATTAGGAGTTTCTGTTAACTCTTATATATTTTCTCGCATCAATACTGAGAATAATCTTGTCTTTAAGTGGATTAATTACGAGGATAACATTATCCCAAAATTGATTTATTGGCCAGTATTTTTAGGTAATGCCACTATCATTACAGCAGTAGTGCTCTTACCTGGAAATCAAGAACCAACATTCAATCAAGATCAGGAGCAATCACTGTTACTAGACAAAAAATTTGCTGCAACTACTTGGTTCCCTTTTAAATTGGATTTAGAAGAAGACATTGACCGGTGACCAACCTCAAAGACTAACAAGTTTTAATATTAAGTTCGATTGAATAGTTTTAACTAATCAGACTTTTGATCGCGTTTTTGGAGACGGCGATCGCGCCATTTGACCGACGAAAGATATAAAATTCCGCCACTAACGACTATTAATAGTCCGAAAGCGACAAAAAATAAAATATTAACGATAGAACTTGTTTCCATATTGAATTAGGATCTAGGTTTGAGGGTAAATTAGATGTTCTCAACCAATTGTGAATACCGTAAAGAAAAAGAGGAGCTATGTCGAGCGATAAATGACGAGATTATCTCCATGCGCTCTATTTATGGAAGAAAATATCCTGTCTTCACGGAATAATAAGGATAAATCTCTGAATTTCAGTTAACCTTAGTGGGTATTTAAACTAAATTGCTCCGAATAATGTTGGCCTGAATCTGTACCCTAAAACCTAGTACCTAACACCCAACGCCTTCGGAGCATAGCGAAGATTCTATTTTAGAATCCGTTACGACCCCAAACTACCATTGAAATCGACCAAGTGAATAGAACTAATACGGCAACCCAACCTAATGTCAAAATATCCATAATTTGTATTTACTTTTTGAAATATAAATTCATCAAACAACCTCACAATATATCATACTTCTATGTGATGTTTTCTGGTGGGGATTTTGCCTAGTTTAGTAGCGGAAAGAATTGAATCGGTTAAAGCAGGATTAGTAACTGCCATAGCATTTACTTTTGCCGATCTAATGGCTATCTTATTGAATAATCTCTTCTTTGTGACTTGGGGAATACAGTTTAGTCTGCTACAAGTAACTTCTCAACTAGATAGCTTAATTACTATAGCTACTGCTTTAGTGAGTGGTTTTTTGTTCGGCGTAACCTATCGTTACATTATTCGTAACGATCGCAATTCCCATCTCAAAGATGGTGCAGTAATGGCTTTTGGCTTAGTCAGAGGATTAGCCTTACTGGAAGCAACAGTGAGTAAATCAGACCAATTCTGGTCTTTAAGTATTCTAATCACAGAAGGTCTTATCGGTTTTGCGATCGCTCGCTATTGTCTCGATTTTGCTTTGCAAAGAAAATTTATCAAACCTTTTCTATGAATAGCATTGAAGTTCAGCATCTCAGTAAAGTATATGGTTCAACTACTGCGATCGAGGATGTTGATTTTACCGTAGAAGCGGGGGAAATCATTGGTTTTTTAGGCCCTAATGGCGCAGGAAAAACCACTACGATGAGGATTTTAGCAGGCTATTTACCCGCAACTACGGGGACAGCTAAAATTGCGGGTTATGATGTCCATCACCAGTCGATGGAAGTTCGCCGTCGCATGGGTTATTTACCAGAAAATCCCCCTTTATATCCTGAGATGACGGTAGAAGGTTTTTTACATTTTGTGGCGAAAATTAAGGGCGTGGCGGCAAGCGATCGCAAAAAGAAAGTTGCCTCAGCAATTGAGCGTTGTCAACTAGAAGATAAAACCAAAATCGCGATCAATAAATTATCTAAAGGATATCGTCAACGAGTAGGAATTGCTCAAGCGATCGTTCATGAACCATCGGTAATTATTCTCGATGAACCGACTGTAGGTTTAGATCCGCGTCAGATTATTGAAGTACGTAACTTGATTAAGAGTTTGGCTGGGGAACATACAATTATTTTATCGACCCATATTTTGCCAGAAGTTAGCATGACTTGCGATCGCATTATGATTATTAATCATGGCAAAATTATTACCACCAATTCTCCTAGTGAGCTAGAAAAAACACTTGCTGGTAATAATTATAGTTATCAGCTGGAGTTGGCAGGAAATATTGCAGATCTCCTGCCTAAATTAGAGGAGATTCCTGGTGTAATTGGCAGCAAAATTATTACTGAAAATCTGAATGATAAAAATCGTGATTTAGTAGAGATTATTTGTGATATCAATAGTGAACCAGGAAAAGATATTGCAGCTATTGTCGTCATTGGCGGGGTCAGTTTATACGAAATGCGTCGTATTCGCCCTAGCTTAGAAGATGTATTTTTGGAACTAACAACAGAAGAGACAATTAATAATGAATAAGCATATTTAGGCGTTGTATAGCAATTCTCATACTGGTGAGGTACACAATGCTCTGCTTTAGGGAACGCGCCCCAAGATTTTTAATGTTATTGGTTCTATTTATTATTGTTATAAGAAATACTTATAATTGTATATATTGTCCGGTGATTCCTATAAGGCATATTCAGAAAATCTCTCTTCATCATTATTTGGGAACTTTGCAGCGATATTGAGAAGTATCTCCATAGCAGAAGAAACAAGTAGTTTCAGTAGTTGGTCGGTATTTCAAGTAACAAAAGTTTCTCTTGCTATTGTATGTTGTTGTAAGTTTTTTAATACAATCGATCTTTAAATCAGTAAATGAACAGCAATAAACTATCTTTTTTTTCTGGGGCGATATTAGATATTTCGCCACGAACAGCACGTTTACTTACTATGTTAGGCGCGATTGGCGTAATTACTATCGTTGTAGAGAGTTTAGTCGGCAATCGTTTGGAAACGATTGAGGTGGACAAAATCATTCACTTTATGGGCTATTTCACCTTAGCGGTAGTTTTTATTTTCTCTTTACGTCCCCGCTGGTGCATTCCTTCCTTGATAGGGCTGGCAATACTTAGCTACTTAATCGAAATACTGCAACCTCTTAACATGCGCTCATATGAGCCGGGTGATGCAATCGCAAATCTTCTTGGGCTGGCAATTGGAGCTTTATTCGGTATGGTTATTCGCTTTGCTTATGGCTACATCAGAACGGAAATCGAAACTAACCGTATTAGGCGCAGTTTGATTACTTTGCCGGAAGGAACGACCATTGTTCGGCAGGGGCAAATGATAGATCGGTTTTTTTTAATCAGATGGGGTTATGTAACTCTTTATAGAGAAACTAATGGAGAACAAATTGAAGTAGCTCAACTGGGTGCAGGGGAAATGTTTGGAATAGTTGCAGAAATCTTAAAACAACCGCAAACTTTAACGGTTGTTGCCAAAACCGCTGTGCAAATCTATCCTTTAGAATATGATGCACTTATTAAAAATGTTGGTGGTTCCCAGCAACCAGTAGGGATTGTACTGCATTATATGGCAGATAAATTAGCGGAAATCTTAGTGAACCTAAAAAAACAGGGTAATAGTATAACTTTGGGCGATCACGAGGGTTGGTAAGTTCTTCATTGAATAGTAGATTTATTTGATGAAGGGTGAGAATTTCAGCTCTGGCAGATCAATTTAATCTTTAAAGATTATCAATTATTAATTAGCCATTTCTGCAAAGCTAATTGAATTCTCGCTTTGACTACCATTTCTGTTTCCTGGCAAAGTAGTTCTTGAAATTTACTAGCGATCGCGGAAAGAAATCTTTCAGGAATGGCATCGCCTAGAGAATGTAATCCTGCGATCGCAGCATAACGGACAATCCATTCTCCATCCTCTGTTGCCAAAAACAAAGTTTGCAATACTTCTTCTTGTGCAGCAGTTACTTTTTCCGGAGGCAGTTTTGACCAACGAATAATCCCCAAACCTCTAGCCGCAGCTCGACGCACACTTTGGGAAAAATCAGAAACTGCAGCTTTGAGTAATAAATCCAATGCTGCAGGATCACCGATACCAGCAAATGCTCTAATTGTCCAAGCTCTTGCCCCATAATTGTAAGTGTCAAGACTGTCTAATAAATGGGGAACCGCGGGTTCTCCAATTTTAATTAATCCTTCTACCGCGGCAACAGCGGCACCTGGATTATTAAAGCCGAGAACTTCAATTAAAGTGGGAATAGCAGTTTCTGAACCAACATCAGCTAGATTTTCTACGGCTTCTAATAAACCATCGGCAGAATCTGCTCTATTTACTTCTTCAATAAGTTTTTCAATATCAGTCATTTAAAAGGTAAAAGGTAAAAGATCACTATTTTTGTTCTGGGACTTACAACAGAGAATCCATAAAGTTCATTATTTGGATACTGTCTGGGTTTAACTTGGTAAAATTTTTGTCGAGATTTGTTTCCAGTAAACCCTTAAGAGCAATTAACTTCATGCTATTTTCGGCCAAAGTTTCCGCGATCGCAGCTCCTGCTGGTAAATATCCCACTGCGGCTAAATCCATTAAAGCAGAACGGCGCAACTGTAACTCATCTCCTGATAGAGCTTGGATTAAAATTTCACCATATTGATTTTCCTGGGTTAACTGATACATCGCCCTGGCTGTAGCATATTTAACTTTTTCCACAGGATGTTCAATAAAGGGTTGAATAAAAATAATCGCTTCAGTAGCATTTAAAGTCCCTAAGGCTTCGATAATTGCTTCATAAGGCTCAACTAAATGAGGTTTCCCTGGGACAAATTTTGCCCTGTCTACTCCGCCTTCTAACAGTTTGAGCAAAGAAGGAACACAACTGAGATCGTCTAAGTTTTCTAAGGCTTGAGCTGCTGCTTCACGCACATAAAAATCAGGAAATTCTAGACAACGAATCAACGCCGGAACTGCTTTTTTATTGCCCAACTTGCCTAAAGCTCTCGCAGCATTGCGACGCAAAGGATATCCCCCATCAGGAGCGCGATCTGATTCGTCTTCCAATGCCATTAAAAGCAGATCGACCGCTTCTGGTTCCTGAACTCGAAACTTTCCCAGCCACCAAGCAGCATAGTAACGCAAGCCCAAATCTTCTTTCTGTCTGAGATTTGCTAAAGCCTGCTCCAAAGTCAATTGCTCCGCTTCACCAGAACTAAAATTATTTACGTCATCCCTCATTCCTCGTTCCTCGTTCCTTGTTTCTTTAAAGACAACAATACCCAGAAAAGTAAACAAACACTAGCCTGATGCACAGCATTCGCATACCTCTCTGGGCAATGCGTTTAACAACTTAAATAATATGGTTGTTAATCAAAAAAAGTTTATTGAAACTTGATTATCCACTAGCTAAGAGCATTGATTGCATAATCGAAGTAGTTATTAGCTTCAGTAGCAGCTTGACCAGTTAAACCATGATTAGCTTTGATATATTTAAGAGCTTCAATATACCAGCTAGGAGATAGTTCGTAAGCACGGTTGATTTCGTCTAAACCAGCTACTAAATACTCATCCATAGGACCAGTACCGCCAGCAATTAGGCAGTAAGTTACCATGCGAAGATAGTAGCCAATGTCACGAGTACATTTTGCTTTCCCTTCGGGAGTAGACGCATAAGTAGGCCCCGGAGTGGTAGTAGTGAAAGGGAATTTTGCATAAACAGCATTCGCAGCGCCATTAGTTAGGCTCGAAGCATTCCCAGTTAAAGATTTAGCAGCTTCTAATGCAGCATTAGCACGCTGAAAACGACCAAAAGCAGTTTGGATTTCAGTATTACTTAAGAAACGTCCTTGAGAATCAGCAGCGGAAACTGCTTCGGTTAAAGGAGTTTTCATGATCTAGGTATCTCCTGTGATTTTTCTAAGTTTTCCAAAAAAATTTCAAATGTTTGACTTGTTGAGCCTTTATTAACAAAGTCACTACTAGGCAACAGCAGCAGCAGCACGGTCAAAGTAGCCAGCAATTTCAGATGCTAAAGCAGTACAATCACCATTAGTGATGCCGTTAGGATCATTAACAACTGCCAGCGCCGCATCTTTCATTTTTTGAACGCCGTTAGCTACAGATACGCCAGGAGTACCTAGAGCAAGATAAGTTTCCCGTAAACCATTAAGGCAACGATCTTCTAAAACACTGGCATCACCAGTAAAAATAGAATAGCTAATATAACGCAAGATAATTTCCATATCACGCAAGCAAGCTGCATTACGACGGCTAGTGTAAGCGTTACCACCAGGAGCGATTAACTGGGGTTGCTCGGCGAATAAGGCACGAGCTGCATTAGTCACGATCGCAGAGGCATTGCTGGTAATGCGGTTTACTGCGTCCATGCGTTTGTTGCTTTCAGCAACCATAGCTCCTAGAGCGTCTATTTGGGCAGTGGAGAGGAATTCACCACGAGCATCTGCTTGGGATACTACTCTAGTAAATGCGTCGAACATTTAATTTATCTCCTACTCGATGTAAATGAGTTTATTTGAACTTCAAAAAAAGGAATTGTGACAATAACCATAATCAGCCAAAAGCTGTAAGGTTTTTTGAGGTAGACTTCCAACCTCTTGAGAGTTTTTCTTATTTTCCTTGCTTAAAGTAATATTTTTTAAGCTTTTGTAGAAAACTTTACAATCAGTGAGTCAACCTAGAAAAACGTTCTCTTAAAAGATCGCCTTGGGTTTCCCCTACTTGTATTTACCCCTCAGGTAACTTTTATACAATGGCGTCGAACCATTATTTGTTACGACTTGTTAATTTTTAACAAAGTTTGCTGAATTTATCGATTACAACTATAGGTTTAAGACTATAGACTAATCCAGCCAAAAGCCGAAAGTGCGATCGCTAAGGTACCTAAACCAATAACACTTGCTCCAGCAATAGTTAACCATTTGGCAACCAATAATACTTTCTCTGGGGGATAGTAAGGAGCACCACCCCAGGAAACTCCAGCTTCATGTTTGAAATAGCCTAGTTCCTCTAATTTGGTACGATAATCAGCACCATAACGAGGCATTCTGGCAAAGGGTAAATCACCTTCAGTTCTTTGGGCTATAATGCGTCTTCTTTGATAGGGAACAACATCATCACCAAAATTATCGAGATATTCTTCACTACCCAAAAGCGCATCGACAAATCCCTCTAGACCTTTGGTTGCCAGAACGATTGACCAAGCTAATTTTTCTTTCTCGTCGTAAACTTCTCTGCCTAAAACCCGTTGCACGCACATTTGAGCAAAACGATAGTTATTGTTAGGTTCGTAGTTACGTTCGCGGAAATTTGGAGAAAGTACCAATCCTCGAATAAATTCACGGACTGTTATTTGATTAGCTTTTAGCTGAGACTCCAAGCCTATTTGACGATTACTTTTAAGCAATTGCTGCTCGTTAAAAATCTGTCTATAAGCTGACCAGATAACCTCATTCTTTTCCGAATCGGAGAGGATGGTTTCTGCGGTGTAAATTTTGGGTTGCTCTTCCCCAGGAACTTCGAACCCAGCAACTCGCTGATTTTGGGACGAAAGGGGATAAGAGAGCAAAGGAATAGTCATTTTAACCCTCCATTGTTTGGTTTCAGGAGCAGAATTGAGATCTTACAAAATCGAAACAGCCCCTGGCAGTCTAGTTTTTATTGGTGATATAAAACTCTACCTCAATAGACATTAGAGGATTAGGGGATCATGGCGTTAGCTATTGTGCAATTTCGTAATATTTATCAATGATCCTGTAACATTTATCAACAATCTAAGTAAATATACTTATGGATATCATGGATAATACACAATGGAACAAGAAATGTTAACTGTTAACTTTTAACTGATTGAGACCAGACTCTGGTGGGTAAGCCCCAAATATAAATAAAGCCTTCGGCTGCTTTATGGTCAAATTGATCATCTGCACCGTAGGTTGCCAAGTCAGGAGTATAAATAGAATTGTCAGATTGGCGACCGACAATCATCGCATTGCCTTTAAATAATTTGAGCCGTACTGTTCCTGTCACTCTTTCTTGGGTTTGAGCAATAAAAGCGTCAAGAGCTTGTTTGAGGGGGCTGTACCATAAACCTTGATAGATTAATTGACTATAGGTTTGCTCAATTCCTCTTTTATATTGAGTTACATCTGCAGTAAGTGTGAGACTTTCGAGATCGCGGTGTGCTTGAATTAGCACTAATAAAGCTGGGGTTTCGTAGATTTCCCGTGATTTAATCCCGACGACACGGTTTTCAATCATGTCAATGCGCCCTACTCCATGTTTTCCTGCGATCGCGTTTAATTGAGAAACCAAAGCTACCGGATCTAGGCGATCGCCATTGAGACTCACAGGAATACCATGTTCAAAACCAATTTCGACATATTCAGGTTCATCTGGCGTATCCGCGATCGCTTTTGTCATTTCATAGACTTCTTCTGGTGGTTCAGTCATGGGATCTTCTAAAGGACCCGCTTCTATACTACGACCAAGCAAATTTTTATCAATACTATAGGGAGAAGATTTCTTCACAGGGAAATCAATGCCAAATTTTTCGCCATAGGAAATAGCTTCTTCCCGACTCATACCCCATTCTCTGGCTGGCGCTAAAACTTTGAGCTCAGGATTTAAGGCCATAATACTCACATCGAAACGTACTTGGTCGTTACCTTTCCCTGTACAACCATGAGCCACAGCATCTGCACCATATTTGGCAGCAGCATCTACTAACAATTTAGCTATTAGAGGGCGTGCTAGTGCAGTAGAGAGGGGATAGCGATTGTCGTATAGAGTATTGGCACAAATAGCTGGAAAGGCATAATCTTTAACAAAGGTTTTGGTGACATCTTCCACCAAAGATTCTACTGCACCACATCGCAAAGCTTTCTCTTGAATTGGTTTTAATTCCTCTCCCTGTCCTAAATCGGCTGCGAGGGTAATAACCTCTTCTACGCCCCATTCATGCATGAGGTAAGGAATACATACTGAAGTGTCTACTCCACCTGAATAGGCTAAAACAACCTTTTTTGCACGTCCCATATTAGTAATCTTAAATTTAGTTGATAAAAAGACCAAAGGGCTATTGTAACGGATACTAGGAGAATAAGGAAGGATAAACGATCAGGGATAAATGATGCAAGACGAGGATCGATACTGAGAAGAATAGAATTTAGGGGCTGCATGGTTGCAAACATCTGGCATATGGCGTCTTTAAGGGGTAGCCAAGTAGCTGATACTGTTGGCGAAAGTAATCTTAGCTGAAATTAATAGTGTTACAATAACAAGAAATCTTTACTCTGGTTATTAATATTACTTTTTGTAAGATTTTATAGCGCGCTCGCCAACAGTATTAGTAGTTCTCTGTAGAGGTTCAAGGTGTTATTACGCGAGGTGGTGAAAAGTTGCTGGATGATATAGACACAAACAATAATATTGGGGGAAATAATGCCGTATCTTAGCTTGATTTTCGTATTTCTCAGTGCTCTACTAGCGATCCGTGGTTCAACATGGGATTCATCAAGGAGAGGTTTCCGACGTTTAACTACTATTGGTTGGGGTGCGGCTATTCTTGCTTTAGCGAGTTTTTTTGTCTCTGTGGCAATAACACGGCAATCTATAGAAGATGCAGAGAGGATTAGAAAGGAGATAAGTGCTGCAAGACAAAATGCCAGTATGGCAGCTGAAGAAGCGGAATCTTTACAGCAAAAGTTGGAAACATATCAGTCAATTGTAGAGAATATCAAGAGTTACGCTGAGCGTCAAGAGCAGGTAGTAATGACACAAGCAGTTACTCTAAGACTAAACGAAATTTGGAATGCTCCAAACAAGCTTTATCCTGGATCTAAAGTTGTAGTCTTCTTTTTTAAGGGCCTCCGCCTTGTATTATCTTACGGGGGAAGATCTCAAGAATTGCTTAAAGGTGATGACGGTTTTGCGAGTGCATTCGTAATTGGCGAAAGTGGGGAGGAACTTAAATGGACACTGAAAAATTCTTCGTCAGACTCATATGAAGGGAAAGTAATTGTTTATTCTACTCCCCGAAGTCGCTCAAGTGATTGGAGCTGGTTAGAAGAAGAGATTCATAAACTTCCTAATAGACCCTAATCTATGATTGTGTGCAGGCGTAGTATTGTAATGCTTTGTAGCGCAAGATTACTGCAAATTACGGATAAATGTCAACGTTTTCTTCCCTCTCATCAGAATCTCTTTTTCTCAATCAAGTTTGATGTACTATATTAATAGTGTGCAATATAGGACTTTGTGTGCGCTCAACGTGCCAGTTATCTTGACACCATTGCCAGACACATCATATCAACCAACAGCATTCGGTGGATATTTCCCCACAGCGGTAGCTTCACCAATATTTACGCCATAATTAGCTAGTTCCTCTGTAATAGTATTATCGAGATAATATACTGTGGTTATGGCAGCTTGACTTTCTGCGAGATCTTAGGATGAGAAATAACCTATGATCCATTAAACTGTAGAATGTTAAGACATAAGAAATTTATAAATTAAGGAGATATTTCTGTGATCGAACCTTTATTATTAGGCATTGTATTGGGTCTAATTACTATTACTTTAGCTGGTTTGTTTTTTGCTGCTTATATGCAATACAAACGCGGCAATCAGTTAGGTCTTTAAGTTAAAGCTCTAAGCTTTAAGCTGGGGATTAGTTTTTAGCTGACGCTTCTTTTCTGTAACAGTTTAACTGTTTAGTTGATTAAAAACCGGTTAAAACCCCCAAGTCGAGGTCGTTATTCCCTAGTAATGTTAGGGTTGCTTGACGACCTTTTTTTTGATCATAGGTTAAGATTATTTCTATGCGATCGCTAGGTTGATAGGGTAAACGTTCTGACCATTCAATAGCTGTAATTCCAGGATCTACTTCGATACCTTCCCAATATATTTCAGGATAAATAGTTGCTACTTGGTCTGGAGATAAACGATATAAATCTAAATGATATAAGGGTAAACGACCTTCTAGATATTCGTTAACTAGGGTAAAAGTCGGACTGACAATCGATTCTGTTAGGTCTAAACCTCTTCCTATACCTTGCACTAAAGTCGTTTTTCCTGTACCGAGATCTCCTGTTAATAAGATTGTGCTGTTAGCAGGTAAATATTTACCTAAAAGATAACCCAGTGTTTCTGTAGCCTGATGATTGGGAAGTGATATTTGCAGAGATTCAGCACTCATAGAGCAAAGTGAAAAGATAAAAGGGAAATCGAATAATTATTTCAAATATTACAATTTGTGAGGGGCATTATCAGGAAATTAATCAGGAATCTTACAATAAGAATTATTGGGAGAAAGTACTATGAAATCCGACAAAGAGCAGCAAAATAGCGATCGCGATCTGGCGATCCAAAGAGAAATTCTTGCCGGTCGAAAATTCTCTCTTGCCGAAGTAATTGGAAGAGAAGGCGGTTCGTTTTTAAAAGGGGATTCTCCGGTACCAAAGCAGGAACAAGCGATCGCACAAATCAATGCTTTTATTAAAAAACACCTGTCAGATCCCCCTGGGGCATTGGTAGCGATTTTGTGCGTCTGGGTCAAAACAGATTTAAGGGTCGCCGCAAATCTCAACTCACCTCTGGTTGCTTTGAATCAAATCCTCTCCTCAATAATTGGTAATCAAAATTTACTCTATGAATTTGTGAGACAGGTTGATTTTAAATGGGGTCAAATTTATGACGAACGCCCTTATTTTCAAAAACCAGAACCAGGACAACCTGCCCATCCTAATGATGAATATACCCATGAATCGGTACGGTTACAGCTCATAGGGCTACTGGAGATCGTGAAATCTTATGAGTAGCAGATAATTTATTAATTTTAAGAAAATAAACTTTTTAACCTCAGAAATTTTTAGTTTATGATTTTTAAATTATGTTTTATCTTATCATTTACTAAAGCCTCAATTTTTGTTTAAAACATCTTTAATCAAGGCTTCTTCGGCCCAGGTTTTGACGACAACTGCCAAAGGAAGTGCCAAAATTAAACCAAGAATGCCTAAAAAAGTAGCAAAGAAAATTTGAGCAATCAGGGTAGCTGCTGGCAGTAAGTTCACTTGTTTTTTCATCACCAGGGGACTAAACCAATAACTTTCCAGGTTTTGGACAAAAATATACAAAAGTAAGACGGCGATCGCTTTTCCTGGTGAATTGAGCAGGGCTACCGCAATGGGAAAGACCACACTAAGGATCGGGCCAATATTGGGAATAAAATTAAAAACACCTGCTATGATTGCATGGGTCAAAACAAAGGGTATTTTCAGAAGTAATAACCCCAAGCCGCATAAGAGCGCCACAAAAATAGAATTAATTGAAACCCCTTTGAGCCAAGCCAACAGACCAACTTCACTTTTGCTGAGAATCTCCTTGGCTCTTCCTCGATAAGAAGAAGGCAACAACTGCAGCAATAAACCTCGATAGGCTAAGGGTTCTGCTAAAAACATTAGTGTTAAGACCAAAACCAGCAGTAATTGCAATATAATGCCAGTGGAGTTGGAAAAAAAGGTAAAAAAGTTAGTGAAGATTTTCGGCGCTAGAGAACGGATTTGTTGCGTAATCTCAGTAAAATTGGTTAAAAATTCAAAATCAGACTGGGGAAGCCAAGAAGGCGGATTTTCGATCAACTTATTGAGCCATACTAACAGTTGCTGAAATCCCACAGGAATTAATTTAATCAGTTCTTGAAACTGATTAATGAATGGGGGGACGATAAAGAGTACCAAAAGTGTAGAAACTAAAAGTACCCCTAATAAAGTGATCAGAATACTTGTTCCGCGACTGAAATGTAATTTTTTCATCAGCGATCGCGTAAAGCTATTAAGAGCTGTCGCCAGAACAACCGCCATAAACACCAGCAACAAAATCTGACGAAACTGCCAGATAATGACTAGGGAAATAATCAGACTGAGTAATCCAAGCCAATCATTAAACTTCACGCGCTGCTCTCCTCATCCTCAAGGGTCTAATTTAAGATTATATGCTCCAAAAAGAAAGATCGGGCAACAAGTTAAACCAGAGAAAGAGTCAATTTCTCAAGACTCAGCTCCGTTTTGGCGATCGCATTTTGGCAGCGTTGAGGATTAGGATCGCCAGCAACGATTCTTCTGTTTAAGCGATGTGCGATCGCAAGCATTTCTTCGTTGGGCAACCAGGGAAAGATGACCGTATCTCCTGCTGCTGAATAAAGCTCAATGGTTTGCTCAATCAGACCTGGACGGAGATAGGATTCTTTGAGCACAACTAAATTACTGGCTTTTTCAATCAGCCAATCGTGATCCCAGTCATCAGAGGTGATCGCTAGAGCTAAAGTTGCTAGGGGAGCGCGATCGCAAAACTCAGCTAAGGCAGTATCACCACAAAAGAGAACATTTACCCGATCAAAGAGATACCAACTGCCTGGTTTAATCTCAACTGGAATTTGATTCATGACTGACTCAGAGGCTGCTTTTTGTTGGTCATTTAGCGCTTTTTTTCCTTCTGATTCTGCAGCACCGGCTCTAGGTTTACGGATAACTTGCAGGATTTGTTGGGATGGCGGCGAAGTTTCAGGGGTTGGTTCGACTACCTTAGATTTTTTGTTAGTTTTCAGAACCTGACTAATTTCTTTGTGGGTAATTTTGACCCCTTTTTCTGCCTTATCTAAAAATTCCTGACGAACTGATTGAGGTGTCGAAGGTGCAGCTAATTTATAAAGAGCGGAGGTGGCAATGTCTAGTTGTGCAAAATTTGTACTATCACTAAAAGCTTCATAGACATTGATAAAGTTGTAAGCTGTGCGTCGACTCCAGCCAAACTCTGCTGATAACCACCCCTCAAACTGACCATGTTCCAGTTGCGATCGCACTTCATTCAATTGTTTTCCTACTTCCCAGATATCCTGAGCTGTGCGGCGCAAACGCTCTTTGATTTCTCCCGTGCATTGTTTTACGATAGTTCTTTGTTGGGGAGATAAAAACTTATAATCAAAAAAAGCCTTTACTTGATTATTTTTGGGTTTAGATAAAAGAGCCATATAAATTTATCTTTGTTCTTGTTAGAAGAAAAGGTCGCAAATTTCGCAGAGAGCTTACTCATTTTACTCTTGGAGAAAAATCTTTTACCACTGTAAACACACTTAAATATTCCGAGATTTGACCGATCAGCCAATAATTTTTGGTATTTTGCTATACATAATAACAAAACTAGTATGAATTAGTTATCTTAAATTGGCTGTTAGCTTTTAAATCTCAGCTCTAAGCTTCTTTGATAAGTTCTTGAGCAAAATTATGTCATATTTGTCATCTCTGCTTGGCTTTATTATGCCACGTAGATGACAATTGAACTACCTGCTAATTCTGGCGTTGCTGATTCAGGCGATGACAAAATTATAAGAGATAGCTTTATGCTCGATTAATTGGTAACCGAACCTAAAAATTAGTATGTCCTGGGATAGATTCAATCAACATTCTGGGTCTTCTTCTTATGCATTCTTCTATAACCGTTTCTTCGTTGAGTAAGTCGATAATAATTCTTTTGTATTAGCTAATGAGATAAATAATAGCGCAACTAATATCTGTTCAAACTTACTCCAATTCGAAATACAATTAGACATTAATTTCCCAAATAACTGATCTCTTTGCGGGATAACTAGCAGAAGCCGCGATCGCAGATTTCGACTCCTCTGGAAAACGCAATACAGGAAGAATTCTGATTGATCATAATGCCAATGGTGTGGGCTGGTTTATTGAGCAAAAACCTTTAGATAACAGTGAATTCAGTACCCAAAATTCAGACAGTTCAATCAAGTCTTGATGGGGATTTTTATTGAAGAGACCAACATTTGAGGTTCAGAATTCACAAGTCAAGAAGAACCTGCTTGAATTAAGTCGGTTCTAATTTGTGCTACTTGTTGGTTTAATTTTGCTACTTCTGAGGCTAAATTCTTCTTGGCTAGTAAATCTAAGGAAAGTGGAATTAGTAACCCTTCTCCATTGCGATCAAATCCAGCATGGAGAATTTGCTGAAAATCTGCTTCTTCTGTCCAAATACTTCGGAGCAAAATCATCCTTTCTGGGGCGACAGCACGAATTTTACGGAGAATATCGGGGTTATTACTGCCCACTTCTAGATATACCTGTTCCATAGTTCCCCAAGATTGAACTTGTTTGACCACTTCTAGGTACAGAGTATTATCGGGGTGGTTATGTTCCTGTAGAGCCAAAGCTCTAGGATTGGAGCTATGACACAAAACAAATATAGCTTGATCTGCGTATATAAGAAACGGAGCAGCATGATCCTGCCCCGCATAGGGAGTAAGCGTTACCGCATGTACTCGCCATTGTTCAAAAATGGTCTGGGCAAATACGGTACTAATATTGAGATTACCATGTTTATCATCTAAAATAACAGGTAATTCAATGGGTATTTTGTTTAAGATGCGACCGAGTAATTCTAATCCATCTACTCCTAAAGCTTGATAAAATCCCAAATTAAGTTTATAAGCGGCAACGCGATCTCTTGTTTCTCCAATCACCCACTCCAACCATTCTTGTAAGTTATCAATCGGGTTATCTCTCTTAGCAATTGACAGATTCTCTAAAATGGGCAAGATTTCCAGATTAGGATCTAGCCCGACAACGAGTAAACTTTGATTCTGGGTGATCGTCTCATTTAGTTTGCCATAAAAATTCATTTTTTCTTGCTCTTCATAAAGATCTATTATAGAGAGATGTTACCCTAAAAAGTCTAAAAATGTTTTCTAAAATGATTTAGGAGCTCAAAAGGTTTAGGAGCTTTTCGGGCGGTTTATCTCTGAATAAGCATCGGAAGTGACATTACTGGCGTAACGAGATTAAATATCATCAGGACGCTCATTGCGGGACAAAGAAATCTCTAACAGTCCAGTAGTATTAGGTTGGGTTGCAGCGATGAAATGGGAAATTTCATTGATTGAATGATTAGATTTCAAGTAGCAGAGAATTTTTAACCAATTGCAAAATGAGGTGAAATGATGAATCAACGTCAAATAGAAATTTTTACTGCCGACTGTACTCTCTGCGATGAAACTGTCAACACGGTGATTGGACAAGCTGGACGGGGCGTACAAGTTCCGCCGTATAACGGC
This sequence comes from Xenococcus sp. MO_188.B8, assembly GCA_030065615.1. Lineage (GTDB taxonomy): Bacteria > Cyanobacteriota > Cyanobacteriia > Cyanobacteriales > Xenococcaceae > Xenococcus. The sequence goes on from JASJDR010000068.1 coordinate 26,337, forward strand.
GGAATCAGCCCCTTGGAAACCCCAGCGTCCCTCACCGTCAAGTTGGTACAGGAATTAGCTTGTTCTAGTTGCCAGGTATCAGTCTAGGACTTAAGAAAACCAACAGATTTGGCTCAAGCAGAGTAATATGGAGTTAATGGAGTACCAGCGATCGCTGTAAACGGTCGTTTAGTCTTGACAGGAAAACCTAACACAGAGTAATTACAAGCTGTAGGAATCGGACAGCCTCTTTGATTTTTATTGACAATAAAGTAAAAAAAATATGCAGCGCTATGAGCAAAGTAGCTTATCTCAAAATTGGTGAACTAGCTAAGCAAACAGGTCTTTCTGTCGGAACTTTACGTTACTATAGCGATTTAGGAGTTTTACATCCTGTACAGCGGGGAAACAATGGCTATCGCTACTACAGTCTTGATGCTAGTCAGCAGGTAGAATTTATCAAAAAAGCCCAAGCTCTCGGATTTACCCTAGAAGAAATCAAGCAAATTCTCGATGTCAGAGATCGTGGAGAACAACCTTGTAACTTGGTACAAAGTTTACTGCATCAAAAGATCGAGCAACTAGAAATTCAAATTAAGCAAATGATCTTGTTTAAAGCAGAATTAGAAGAATATCGTACTGCTTGGAAAAATAATCCCAATCCCGACTCGGATACTGAAGAAGTGTGTCCTCTGATTTCCAGTGTATCCCTAAATTCTTGATTTAAATATTCTTGATGCCTTGACCAGTGATCTTCAAAGACAACCCTTTGTTTTTTCTTATCCCTAAATTACCTGGGCTGTTACTGTTGCCAAAAAAATGTCTTTCCCTTAAGGAAAGACATCTTCAAACAATATTTAAACAATATTTATATCTAAAAAATAGCCAACTTCTGACACAATCTACAACTCAATATAGTTGACGTTTTTGTATTATACTACTGAGCATCTTGTGGCATTTCAGTAGGAACATCTTCAACAGGAATTATCCCTTCTTCTAAATTAGCAGCTTCTCCTGGAGCAGAAGTTTCTTCTGTCGCTGCTTCTTTTTCATCAACTACACCATCTTGATCAACATCAAGAGGATCAACCTCAACAGCAGTATCAGGAGAGTCAATTATTACACCGTCTGTCTTTTCTGGGCCAGCTTTTACTGCAGTTGCTGTTCCTAAAGTGAAAAGACCAAGAGCTACTAATAAAGATAACTTTTTCATGATTGTTACAAAATATGTTGATTAATTTGACTATCGTAAAGATATACACAAAAAGTAAAGAATCTGAGTAAAGAATCTGTATAGTCTCAATTTTTTATTGTTATAAATTAACCAGCGTCAATGGTTAAACTTTAAGTTTTGGAGTAGAAGTATAGATTAGATCCTGTGAAATATCCTCTGTACATCGATTTACGCCAAGCAATTACAAGTACTACAAATTTCAGAGTAAACAACTTAGACTAGGGACAATTTGGTTAAAAGAGTTCGAGTGATGCGCAGGGCGGATGGATATTATGCTCAATTTTGCATAGCTCACGATCGATTTGAAGAGGCCGAGCCAACCGAGCAGGTGATCGCCCTCGATGTTGGCCTGATGCATTTCTATACCGATAATCGAGGTAATACTAAATCCGATTTAGATAGCCATCTTTTAAAATTAGGTATTAATTAACCAATGGTAGTGGGTTAAGTTTTTAATTTCTTTATTCATTGTTCGCAGTATATTACAGCGAGTTACTAAGATTTCTT